>QNCA01000285.1 GCA_003644325.1 Planctomycetota bacterium | reverse complement strand
TCACCAATCTACGATCCGTTCCGACAAGGGCGGAACGGCTCCGTAATTGGTGACAGTCACCGAGGTTAACAAAAACTCAGTCAACTTGAGAATATTAGCATACGCTAATGGAAAAGCAGGTGATTATCCCACATTGAAGATATATCATCGCGGTCCGTGAAATATATTTCTTTACGACACTTTGGGAGGGCCGGGATGTTGAAGATTCTCAAGACGATTGCCGTGTTATTACCCGTGGTTGTGCTGGTCGTGATAGGTGCGGGTGCGCTATGGGCGGGGCATTTTGCCGCGGGGTACAACGCAACATATCCGAATGTCATGCTGGGCAACCGGCAGGAGATGGTAAATCAATTGAAGGCCAATGGCGAGACGATACCGTTTTCCTTCGCCGTTGTCGGCGACACGAGATGCTCGGAGACCGGGGAGAGGCTCCTCGACGACGCCGCGGGAGAGAAGGATGTTCGCTTTGTCGTGCACCTGGGAGACTTTGTCCGCAACCCGGATATATGGGAGCACCGGTTCTTCCAGGTCGAGATGCACGAAGAGATTTCCGAGCCGCTTCCGATGTTCCTGGTGGCGGGGAATCACGACCTGTGTTTCGAGGCGGCCCACCGCAGCGTGCCGACGGACCGGCTCGTCGGCCCCAAGGAATTCGACGAATTATACGGTGCGAGGAAATTACATTTCACCTATGCCGACACCCTCTTTATCCTCAGCGACATCGACCCTTCGGGCGACGAGTATATCGCATACATCGAGCGCGCGCTTCGCGAGAAACGCAGCGCCTGCCGTTATGTCTTCGTGTTTCTGCACATCCCGCCAAGATCCCTTTCCACGGAAATCGACAGCCGCAAGTTGCCCCAGCAACACAAACTGCTGGCGCTTCTCAAACAATACAAGGTGGACAGGGCGTTCTTCGGCGATTTCCACGGATACTGGAGAGGGCAGGTCGAGGGCGTTAATGTGCTTGTTACCGGCGGCGGTGGGGCACATCTTGCGGGAGACAAAACGTACGGCTTTCATCATCTCCTTGTCATTACCGTAAACGACGGCATGATAACGGAACGTATAATCACCGGCCAGGCGGAAACCGGCTGGGAGGACCGTATCGAGTGCTTCTGCTTTGTTCAGGTATTCCCGCGGCTGGGGGGCTCGGCATGGGTCTATTACGCCCTGGGCGGTGTGATGATATTGGCGGGAATATGCGTGTCGATCGCGCCCCTTTGGAAAAAACTGCGCGGGAGAAAGCAAAAGGCGGCATCCGACCGCGTGGCGGCGCAGCCCTCTTCCTTCGCCCAAGACGCCTGAAGCGCCGCAAAACCCGAAGGGGGAAGAGATATGACACGTGATTTCAGATTTTGGCTTATTATAGCGGGGACCGCGGCGCTCACGCTTATCGCGCTGGGCAACCGCGACCTGTGGGACCCGGATGAGCCGCGCTACGCCGTGGTGGCGCGTGAAATGGTCGAGGACGGCGACTGGCTCATGATGCACCTCAACGGCGAGCCGTACCCCGACAAGCCGCCGCTGTATTTCTGGGCGGTGGGCCTCTTGTCCAAAGCCACCGGCGGCATCGACGAGTTTACCGCGCGGCTCCCATCGGCGGTGAGCGGCATAGTCGTCGTCGCTCTGAGCATGCTGCTCGCTGGAAGGATGTTCGGCAGGCGCACCGGAGCGCTGACAGGCGCAATCCTTGCGTCCTCGTATATCATCATCGGGCAGTCGCGTTACGTCCACATGGACATGCCGCTGACAATGGTCATGATGCTCATGTTTCTTGTGTTGTACCGGGGCGCGTTTATCCGAAAGGACCCGAGGCTATGGCTGCCTTTCTTCGCGCTTGGCGCCGTGGGGATATTGATAAAGGGGCCGGTGGGCCTGTTGGTGCCGGTATTCGCGGGATTTGCCTTCCTGACGTTTCTCAAAGTTGTAAATCTGCCCCAACCCGGCCTGTGGGCCGTAATGCTGGCGGTCAACGCCTTCCTGGGAACGCTGGTGGCAGGGATTGTCGGCATGCTCATCTGCATCGCCCCGGCCGTCGTGATTCTCCTCGCCACAAAAGGCCTGAAACCGATTGCAACCCGCTGGTTCCTGATTGGCCTGGTTATTTTCGTCGTTATCGTTTCCGCCTGGCTTGTCCCAATGCTGATAAAGGCGGAAACGCAGCAGCAGGGGCTGGCGAAAGAAATTCTCGTGACACAGAACTTCGGGCGCTTCGGCAAGGCCTTTTCTCACGAGGCTCCATTTTACTATTATTACTTCACGTTCCCGATGCTCCTGATACCCTGGATATTCGTGCTGCCGTGGGCTTGCGCGCCCATTTTTAAGAAAGAATCTCTCAGTCACGCTGAGCGGCGCAGCCGGTTGTTCCTTTTCGCATGGGTTGTGGGAATTTTCGTCTTTTTCTCCCTGTCCTCGTCCAAGCGTGAACTGTACGTTATCCCCGCCCTGCCTGCCGTGGCGATGCTTGCGGCACGTTACTTCGACCGGTTGCTCGCGGGCGCGAAGACGGCGTTAACCGCAACCGGTGGGATAAAGGCGATTCTGGCGGTGTTTTGCGGCGTGATGGCCACGGTCGGATTGGGATTGTTGCCGGCGCTCTATTTTCTGGGCAAGAGCAAAAGAGAAAGTGTCAGGCATGCCGGCGAACTGGCGGCGCAGCATGCCCTGCCGCTTGCCGTCGCCTGCGCCATACTACTGACCGTGGCGATAATCGGCCTCGTTGCCGCCCTGAAGGGACGCTGGAAATGGTGCCTCGCCGCGACCACGGCCGGCCTGTTGTTGTGTGTATGCGCGGCCGAATTCCTTATCATGCCATCCATTGTCAACCCCCTCAAATCGGCCCGCACCTTCACCGCGGAGAGCCTGGGGGAGGTCGGCAATCACGAACTCGTCTGGTACGGCAATGTCAGGGAAGGCGTCCTCTTCTACGGCCGCCGAAAAGTGCGCGAGATTAGGAATCCCGAAGAATTGGCCGAGTTCATGGAGAACGGGCAGGAAAGGTTCTTCCTGACCACGGACCACAGGATGGAGATTTTGAGGAAGAACGACCTCCTTCACGGCGTAAAGGTATATACGCGGCTGAGCCGGCATGTTGGAAGCAAGAACTTACTTTTACTCTCGAACAAACCTCTTGCAGCCGCGGATAATTGAGGAGGTCATGTAGCAGGTGGGAAGCATCTCTAAGATATGGCCTGAAATTCTGCTGTTTACGGCGGCCATTCTCATTTCAGTGGCCGGATTGAACCGGCCGGCGTTCCACGGCGACCACGAACTAAAGGTAGCCCTTCCCGCGCACGAGGCGGTCGCCGGCGGCCACTGGATAGTTCCGTATTACAAGGACAACCCGCGCCTGAAGAAACCGCCTCTCCCCTGCTGGGCCGTCGCGGTTTCTTACCTTGTGACGGGAAAGGAGAACGAGTTCACGACCCGCCTGCCTTCAGCCGTACTGGGCATTCTCGCAATCGGGATAGCATACCTGTTCGGCAGGAAAGTTTACGGCAGAAAAGGAGGTCTGGTATTCGCCGCCTGTCTTGCCACGACACCCTTCTTCATGTTTC
>QNCA01000284.1 GCA_003644325.1 Planctomycetota bacterium | reverse complement strand
TGACTTTTTCTAACCTCGGTGACTGTCACCAATTACGGAGCCGTTCCGACCTTGTCGGATCGGATCAAGACTTGGTGACTGTCACCGTAAGGTGTTATGAAACAGCAGATTATAATCAAGCACCCACCATCATCCAGAAAAAGTCAGTCAACTTGAGTAGTTAGTAACTGTCACCGAGGTTGGCAAAAGTCAGCCAACTTGAGAAGATTTTACATGCTCCCGATTTTCAGACGGCGGTTGACAAAACGAGGGAATTCATGCTAGAGTTCCCCGGGCTGTTGCAAAGCGGCGGCCGGAGCGAGCGGGCAACGGCGACACGTCAAAAAATCCAACACTTCGGGGTAACACGTAATGATTCTCGTAACGGGAGGCGCCGGCTTTATCGGCAGTTGTCTTGTATGGAAACTCAATCGTGAAGGCATACGGGACATTCTGATCGTAGACCACCTTGGACGGGACGAGAAGTGGAAAAACCTCAGGGGAAAGACATTTGCCGATTACGTCGAGAAGGATTCCTTTCTGGATGCTTTGAAGAAAGGAGTTTTTGACAGGGAAGCGGAAGCCGTGTTTCATATCGGCGCGTGCAGCTCTACAACCGAGAGCGACGCCTCCTACCTCCTGAAAAACAACTACCAGTATTCAAAGACGCTGGCATCCTGGGCCGTGTCAAAAGACATCCCCTTTTACTACGCCAGTTCGGCCGCGACCTACGGTGACGGCAGCCTGGGTTACTCGGACGCGGATGAAGTGACCGCAAGACTCGTACCGTTAAACATCTACGGGTATTCAAAACATCTTTTCGACCTGTGGGTGCTCGGGAACGGCCTCGAAAACAAGGTCACGGGATTCAAATTCTTCAACGTGTTCGGGCCGAACGAGTACCACAAGGGAGAAATGCGCAGCGTCGTAGTAAAGGCCTGCGAACAAGTTCGAAAGACCGGCAAGATACGACTCTTCAAATCTTATCGCCCCGAGTTTAAGGACGGCGAACAGAAACGCGATTTCATCTACGTAAAGGATGTCGTCAACGTAATGTACGATATTTTCCAGAGGGGAGACGTCAGGGGCATCTTCAATCTGGGTACCGGCCGGGCTCGCACATGGAACGACCTGGCCCTGGCCGTTTTCCGCGCCCTGGAGACGAAGCCGTCAATCGAGTATATCGAAATGCCGCCGGAGATAAGAAGTCAGTATCAATACTTCACGGAAGCGGACATGAGTAAACTGCGGAGGGCGGGCGTGAACTGCGGCTTCGCGAAACTGGAAGACTCCGTTAATGACTACGTCGGATTCCTGAAAGAGGGGGCGTATCTGTGAGCGCGCGGAGCGGTCCAAGTTCTACGGCGCCCAGGTTGGCCCGGGCAAGTGAAAATGAGAAATACGCCTCTCTTTTGAGGGAAGGTGTAAACACCCACAGTCTCCGTTGCGGCCGCGTCGCCCTGCAGCCCGGCGAGTCGGTCGGGGAACACAGTACGCAGGCGATAGAAGAGGCCATAGTCGTGCTTCAGGGCCGGGCGAAGGCAAACCTCGGCGGCCACAAGCCCATAACGGCCACGGCAGGCCAGGTAATTTACATTCCTCCCCAGACCGTCCACAACATCAGGAACGCCGGCGAGGGCGTCCTGCGCTATATTTATATAACCGTACCGGTCAAGTAGGCCGCTTGCCCGGCGGTTTTACCCTCCAACGGGGTATGCGCCCCGGATGACACCCATTCCGCTTGCAAGAAGATAACGGTATGTGCTAGAATCCCGCCGCAATTGTGAGATTCAAGGATATACGAAGAGCGGAGAGTCGTCCATGAGCAAGCAAGTCAATCCATACCTGGAACGCTATGGGGCGTTTCTCTATCCGGACCTCGACGCAAAGGGCAAGCGGGAAAAGGAGGATCTTCTCAAATCTCCGGTTAAGGCGATTGTCCCCAGTCGGGTTCGCACCGTCGCGGACATGATCCGCGCCATGGGCGACATGAGCATCCAGGCCCGCAATGTGGGGCTCGCATACCAGGTACTTGAGGAGATGCTTGCCGACGTCGACCGCCCCACAATCCTGCTGGGGCTGGCAGGTCCGCTGATTGCCGGCGGGTTGCGCCAGGTCATTCGGGAAATGGTGGAATACGGGCTGGTGGACGTCGTCGTTTCAACAGGGGCCATCCTGTACCAGGACCTCTATCAGGCCCGCGGCTACAACCATTACAAGGGAGAAGTGGAAGCGGACGATAAAAGACTTCGCGACCTTTTCATCGACCGCATATATGACACCTACGTGGACGAGGTCGGCTTCGGAAAGACGGATTCCTGGGTGGCCGCGTTCGCCGACAGCCTTGAGCCGGGCAACTATTCCAGCCGGCAGTTTCTGGCCGCCCTGGGAGAGGTTATAGAAGACCCGCTTTCCATCTTGGGGACGTGCGCCAGGCGCGGCGTGCCGGTCTTCGCGCCCGCACTGAACGACAGTTCCATCGGCATCGGGTTGACCGAGCACCACCATCGGCTGGTGACCGAGGGGGCTCGCGGCGTCGCCATTAACAGCATTCAAGACAACTACGAGCTGACTCAAATCATCGCCCTCTCCCCGGCGACGGCCGCCATCTACGTGGCCGGAGGCGTGCCCAAGAACTATATCAACGATTCGGTCGTCATGAGTTACATCTTCGGTCGTGAAGACAAAGGACATCGCTACGCCATTCAGATGAGCACGGCGGTGACGGCCGACGGAGGGTTGTCCGGTTCCACGCTCGACGAGGCCAAAAGTTGGGGCAAGATCCGCAAAGGCGCCCACCGCGCGATGGCCTGGGTGGAACCCACCGTTGCTCTGCCCCTGCTGGTGACGGCCGCCTTGCAGGAAAAACTCCACGAAGGCCGCAAACGCCTGGGATTTACCTGGGAAGGCCAGTTGCTGAAGAAATTGGACGTCCCGGAGTCGGCTGCTTCATCGTCCTGAACGCCGGTTATCCCCGGTCCGTATGGGTATGGGCGAGGGCCTTCTTTGCCGCGTTGAGCGCTTCATCCGCCGATATGTTCTTCATGCAGACGACGTCCGGACAGTTTCGCCGCGTACAGGGACTGCACGGCTCGTTCGACGTAACGACGATGTTATGTTCTCCATACGGTCCGTAGATGACCGGGTCCTTCGGGCCGTAGATTCCCACCACGCGTGTGCCCAGTGCGGCGGCGATGTGCAGAGGGCCGGTGTCGCAGCCGATAAAGAGGTCCGCGGCATTCAGCAGGGCGGCCAACTCCTTCAGCGACATTTCGGGCGCAACATGCACTCCTTCTCCCGCGGCCTTCGCAATGGCTTCGCATTCCTCGCGCTCGGCTTCACTGCCCCAGGTCAATGCGACGAGCGCAGCGTCTTCGCGCGCGAGCCTCCGGGCGACATCGCGGTACTTATCCGCGCCCCAGCGTTTCAACGCGCCGAACTTGCTTGTGCCGGGATGCATCACGACTACCGGTCCGGTTTCTTTCCCGCTTTTCTTTTCAATCCACCCTGCAACAACCGCGCGGGCCCGGTCGTCCACCGGCAGGACCGCCGCGGCGCCCCCTGTATCGACACCCAGGCATTC
>QNCA01000283.1 GCA_003644325.1 Planctomycetota bacterium | reverse complement strand
TGACTGTCACCAATTACGGAGCCGTTCCGCCCTTGTCGGAACGGATCGTAGATTGGTGACTGTCACCGTAAGGTGTTGTGAAACAGCAGATTATAATCAAGCACCCACCATCATCCAGAAAAACTCAGTCAACTTGAGAAATTACTGAAGTCGAAATTATGCTTGAAACAAAGGGTGTACAAGCGATGGCGACAGTCGCCTTTCATGTTCCTTTAACATTATAACCATCAATAGGGCAGAAGGTCTCCGCTGCGCTATTGCCTGAAAAGGACGCGGCCGGGGAAGCGTTCCTTTATATCCGGTCTCTCTTTGCCGAAGAGGAGATATAGGATGGTGGGCGCTACGTCCTTGAGCGTGCCGTTGGTGCGCAGCGGCCTCTCCTCCGGCAGGCCCAGCACGGCGAAAGGCACTTTCGCACGGGTGTGATACGTGTTCGGCTCGCCGTCCGTGAACAATTCCTCGATATTGCCGTGGTCGGCGGTTAACAGCATGATTCCCCGCCTGTCCAGCAATTGCTCCGCGATTTCGCGGAGCGACACGTCTATCCTCTCCACGCATTCTATCGCCGCGCGCATGTTTGCCGTATGGCCTACCATGTCCGGGTTGCAGATGTTCACCGCGATGAAAGTTTTGTCGTCGGCGGTACGCAGTTGCGCTATGACTGCATCGGTGAGTTCGCGCAGTTCGACCTCCGGGTATTTTTCGTAGGGATTCTGCTCGAAACCGGTCCGACCCTTGTGCAGGTCGTAGTCGCGGATGTACTGCTCCATTTCGGGCGGCAGGGGCACGATGATACTCTCCTGCTCCGCGTACAGTTTCTTGCGCTCCGCGCCATTCAACAGCGGCAGTGCGGCGGCCTTGTCCACGCCGGACATGAATGTCTGCCGGAAGCCGTTCTCGCTGAGCACCCTGCCGAGCGTCCATTCGTGCGCCTTCGCCCTGAACGCCACGGGACAGGGTATGCCCTTGTAGTACTCCACAAGCGCGGTTAACGCGAGCGTCGAAAAATCGAGACCGTCCTTTCCGGCTGACTTGCGAAACTCCTTGATGTCCCTGTACGTCGCATCGGGAGAGTTCCGCAGCATATCGGCGATTTCGTCCTCCGGTTCCGCAAAGAGTTTCATGAGCATCTCGCTCCTGTCCCTGCGGAAATTGAAGTGGATGAGCGAGTCGTGATTCTCAATGCCCTGGTAGTCGCCGATGACGCCGACGGGCACGTACTGGTCGTTAAGCCCGAGCGCGTACGCCTGCTCAAAGGCGCGCTCGATGGTATCCAGGCGCCGCGCGTCCGCCGCGACGATGGCGCGGAAGACCGAGACGGTCTTGTTCCAGTACAGCGCCGACCTGTTCATGGAGATGTCCCTGCCGGCGACGGTGGCTATGCGGACGTCGAACGACTTGTCGCCGCCGGTGATTTCCGAGATTTTTTCGCGGAGTTCTCTCACGAAGCGCGGGCCGGACTGTGGCGGGGTGCCGCGCCCGTCGGAGAAGAAGTGCAGGCGCATCTTTTTCTGTCCAAGCGTGGCAGCCCTGCGCAGAATGGCATACAGGTGCCGGATGTCGGAATGTTCGCGGTTGTCGGAGATGAGTCCCATAAGGTGGAGCGTGGAGCGGTATCTGACGGCGTATTTTACGGCCGCATCTATTTCCGGCGACACCATTTCCTCGTTCTTGATTCCCTCCCGTATGAGATACATGGGGTGCCGGTAGTCCACGCCGGAGAGGACTTCGTGGCCCACCGCGGTTGAGCCCCTGGCCCCTTCGGGCATTCCTACAGGGGGGCCGACCGCAGTGAGGGTGGTGTAGGAGACCGGGCCGTACCGGCGCAAGAAATCTTTGTTCCTTGTTGCGCCGGAGATGTAGTCAAAGAAGGGCGTCGATGACTGCGCGACCGCGTTGCCCTCGCGTTCCCTGCGAATGCCGTATCCGTCAAGAATTATAAGGAGAAACGGGCCGTTTGATTTCATCGTTATTCCTTTGGAAGAAGGCGGGAAAGCGCAAAAATGCTTTAAGCGTCATAACATAAAACTCGAGATGCGTGGAGGATGTCAACTCATGTTGATTTCGTCGTGTTCCTCTACTATAGCGGCGATTAGTTCGACGGTTTCGGCGAGGTCGCGGTTGTGCACGACGTGGCAGCCGTTCTGTATGGCCTGTTCGGTCAGGTACTGCTGAAAGGCGCGCCCCCGGACGAAGTTGGCTATCTTGTACCTGCTACGGTGCTCGCCCTGGCCGAGGATGCGTATCTTGTGTTCTTCCGGGTCGGAGACGATTATGATGAAGTGATGCAGGCGGACCTTCTCGGGTTCGACCTTTATAATGCCGGGTATCAGGTGAACGCCGTCGATGATTACGTCGCGGCTCTCCACCGCGGCGCGTTTGATGATCGACTCGACGGCGCCCTTCATCTGGCGCGCCTGTTCGACGAAGCCGTAAATTTCGGGATACTTGAAATGGACCGGGGCCATGTCAGCCGCCAGGATGGCCGAGGTGTGGAGAACGGGAAGCATCTTTTCCGACACGCACGAACGCATCACTTCGCGTATCATGTCGGTACCGATTTGGGTGGAAATATTCAGACGCTTGGCCAATTCGATGCCGATGGTAGATTTACCCGTGCCATCGGACCCGCCCAGAATGATAACTAGCGGCCTGTACACACGCATCCTCCACTCATGTTGATCTCGCCCGCTGCGCACGTGGGCGATCCCGCAGGACGAGGCACAATTGACGAAAGCAACAACTGTGACATCCCCTTTAACTTTGCATTATATCACATTGGAGCACGATTCTCACCTGAAAAACCGTCTTGGGGAATGGCCGCCTTGCGGAAGGCGAAAAGAAGTGATATAATAAATTATTGCTTTTTGATTGGATGAAGAAACACCCGGCACGGTGACGGTCACCAATCCACGAGCCGGCCCCCCTGGTAAATCAGGGGGTCTGCGCTCCGCCCGTTCCGGGTCCTCGCCCTGAGGACCCGTCAGGGTCCGAATGGGTAATTGGTGACAGCCACCTTTCGCGGTTCTTTAACCAGTCAATCTTCAATAATATCCAATTTACCACCTGGGCGGCCTCTCCGCAAGGGGCGGGCCGAAGATTTCGCCCATTATTATCGCGTGTGTGATATTTCTCTTCAGGAGCCTTGCCAGGCCCGGTGCGCGCTTTACGGCGGCGATTTCCTCTTGCGGTTTTTCTGCTCCAAGGGTGGTAAGCCATTCTTCCTCTCGCAAAGGTTCGCCCACGGGCCTTATGCCGCGCAACGGGGGCGTCTCAAGGGATGCTTCCGGCATGGCTGCTTCATTGTACCGTTCCGCTGCGTGTCGCGCGCGCGCATCCTCGCCCGGTACCCGTGGCCCGTTCCGGGCGGGCAGGCGGGACCCGCCGGGCGCTGGCCCATATGGGTACGGGCGCGATATTCCCGGTGCGGCTGCTTCTTGATAGCGCCCCGTGGGTTGCCGTCTTTGCTCCTCCTGCGTCGATGCGCGGGGCGGCGGGGCCTGACGCTGCGGGTGGCCGTACTGGTGGGGGATCTGAGGGCGCATGTCCGGGGCCTGCCGCCTTAG
>QNCA01000282.1 GCA_003644325.1 Planctomycetota bacterium | reverse complement strand
TTTTAGCGGAATTCAACCTTACTCAAGTTGACTGACTTTTTCTGGATGATGGTGGGTGCTTGATTATAATCTGCTGTTTCACAACGCCTTACGGTGACAGTCACCAATCTACGATCCGTTCCGTCAAGGGCGGAACGGCTCCGTAATTGGTGACAGTCACTGAGGTTAACAAAAAGTCAGTCAACTTGAGAATCTTAGAGGAATATCGACTCCGCGGCGAGTATCCGCGTGAGGTTATCCAGCATGGCTTGCAGGTCGCTGTCGCTCAGGGGGATATCAAGACGGTCTCTGTGTCTCTTGAGGTCAATTTCAGGAAGGGCAAGGGGGCCTATCTGGTGCTTCATGCAGATTATGTTTGCGAGGTCCACGACAGCGGCCAGTTGTGAAGGCGGGGAATCTTCTTCGCCGTTGTGATGGTTGGAGATTGCCTCAACGAGGTCCCTTGAGAGACGCCACTTGCCGGCGACCGCTGCGCCTACGTGGCAGTGGTCGAAGGAGAAAACTTCCCGCTCTGATTCGAGTATGGCCCCTCCCAGCGAGGCGGGCCTGTCAGCGTGTCCGTCGAGTATCGCCGCGTTCTGGTTCAACCAGCGTTCGTATTCATCCGACATCTGGCGACAGATTACCAGGCGGCCGATATCGTGCAGCAGGCCGGCGATGAAGGCGGTTTCGGGTTTTGCGATGTCGGTCGTCTTCGCGATATTGCGTGATATGGCGGCACACGCGACGGAGTGTTCCCAGAGTGT
This sequence comes from Planctomycetota bacterium, assembly GCA_003644325.1. Taxonomy (GTDB): domain Bacteria; phylum Planctomycetota; class B129-G9; order B129-G9; family B129-G9; genus B129-G9. Next base: position 2,828 of record QNCA01000282.1, on the reverse strand, counting down.
CCTCTGGCGCAGGGTAAACCGCGCGGTTCCCGTTTTGGAGCCGGGTCCGTGCGAGGGTCTTTGCATGTAGAGGCTGCGCACGCTGGCGGCGACGACGAGGCTGCGCAGCGTGTTGAAGCCGAGCATGACCACCGCCTCGGTGAGCGTGCTTACATCCATGCCGCAGCAGTAGTAGGAACTGTTGGCGACCTTGAGTATCCGGGCGGTGAGGGCGGGGTCGTTGGAAATGATGCGCTGAAGGTCGTCCGCGCTCGTATCGGTCTCTTCTATCATCTCCAGGACCTTGCCGGCGATGTTCGGCATGGCGGGGAGGCTTTCCAGTTTGCCGAGGACGCGGCGCATCTTTTCTTCGTCCGACCTGGTCGGCCCGGGCGCGCTCTCGGGGCGCCTTGCAGGGGGGGCGGCCTGCGCTTGATAAAGGGCCACGATGCGGTAGGCCAGGAGGTCTGCCACGCTTTTCAGGGCCGCGGCGTCGTCATCGGAGAAGGCGTCCATCGAGCCGAAAAGGAGCATGCCGGCCGGGCTGTCCGCAATCACCAGGGGCGCCAGGCATATTGAGGCCGCGCCGCCGGTGAGGTCGCTGAGTTTCGACTGCTCGGCCGGGGTAGCAGCCAGTTCCGGCGGGGCGCAGACGACGGGTCGCTTCTCGTCGAAGAGTTTTCTGTAGACGGGCGATGACTGCACGGGGATGCGCCAGGAGGAGATGTCTTCCAGTTGACCGCCGGAGCAGGAGCGCCAGCCTGCCAGATTGTCTTCGGCCAGATAGAACAACGCCGTGTGTCCCACGTGCTCGGCACAGAGCGAGAGCAACTGTTTCGCGAGGCGGTCGATATTGGCATCCCTGGCCAGAAGGTCCCTGGTGTATGTGAATATCCGGTCGAGTGTTTTCGTCATGGCCTTTTACTTGGCGGTTTTCGGGATTACGTGGTTTCGGCGTTCCCGGTGCGGGGCGTTGCGGCGGGCGGTTTCTCGCCGGCGCTGCCGAGCGGTCTCAGCACGCCCGCGTCGAGCATACTTACCACTGCGGTGCAGGTTTCCAGTTCGCTCTCGCCGGACGCCGCGCAGATATTCCGTATGGACATGCCGTCGCCGGGGATCACCTTCGCGATTTCTCGGCTGGTTTCGTCGAGGTCTTCCAGGCGGCCGCCGTCCGCCATTCCGACGGCGGCATCCATGTCCGGCAGCCTCGAGCGCACCCGCCGCCACTCGTCCACCTGCCTGGCGGCGTTCATTACAAGTTCCGTGGCGTCTATCTCGTGGACCACGGCTCCGGCCGACTCGATATCGAGTTCGATGAAGTTGAAGGCGCCCTCAATCCATGCGAACAAGGAATACAACTGGTCCTCGGTCTGGCGCTGGAGTTCAATGCGGAGTTCTTCTTCCTTGAGGATTCCGCGCTCTACCATGAGCCTGCCCAGCGGCTTACCGGTCTGTCGGCGTTCGTCAAGGAGGGACCTCAGGTCCTCGTTGTCGCGAGGGTCCACATCCTTGAAGTATCTGTCCAGCAGGTAGCGGTCGTGCTGCTCCTGTGTGAGGACAACGCGGCCGTCGTTGAAGTATATCGTGCGCTCTGCATCAGTAGCGACGACGGTCAGCATGCCCGTCTTGCGTCGGCTGCCGACAATCTGGAGCACATCCGGCAGGCCGAGTGTAGAGAAATCTCCTTGTAGCATGAGTCCGCTCCGCAAAAATCGCTTATGTTTCCCGCCGCCGGAACATCCCCGCGTAGCGACATCTCGTTACATTACATCAGAGCGTGTGCAGCTCGAAGCGCCCGCCCGAGTACTCAAGGTATGATCCGCCGCTCTCCCATTCGCCCAGCACGTAGAGCGTTCTGGGCTTGCCGTCAACTTTGATGGTACGCATGTACGGTCCCCCGGGGGGATGCACGTGGCCGCAGACGAGCACCTCGAAGCCCTTACGAAAGGCCGCCGCCACGGATTTCATCACAAGGCCCCTGACGCGAGCGGGCTTTCGCCGGGTGGCGCGTCTGCTGTGGCTGCGGTAGCCGCCGGCCAGGTAACAACTGAGTCTGTAAGGCAACAATTGAAAGAGTTTCTTGACCGGCGCGCTCCGGATTATCGCCGTGAACTGATGATACCTGCTGTCGCGCGTGCAAAGGAGGTCCCCGTGTGTGAGGTACGCCCTCTTTCCGCCGAGCGTCAGCGACACGCCGTTCGGATAGACCCTGGCGCCGGTGGCCCGCTCAAACGCGGCTCCGACGTGGAAGTCGCGATTGCCGTGCAGGAACACTATCTCGACGCCGGAGGAATGCAGCCGCCTGAGTTCCGAGAGAACGCGCGCATGCTCCGGCAGCCTTACATGCCGAGGCCCCACCCAGAAATCAAAGAGGTCGCCCAGAATGTAAAGCGCCCCGATGCGACCATGCAAACCCTCGAGGAAACGGATGAACCTCTCTTCCCTGTCGGGCCTTGACCCGGTCAAATGTACGTCTGCCAGGAAGACTATTCCGTCCTTATCGTTCAAATTGTTCTCTGATATCCCCATATGCCCGGCCAGGGACGCCCAAAGGTAACAGTTGTTCAGCATGAACGACGCGGCACCGCGGCGGAATTATAACACAATATCCATGCACCCGCTTGTTTAACCCTCTTGCGGCGGGCTAAACGCGGTTTACTGTCCGGGATTGATTATCTACTCAAGTTGACTGACTTTTGCCAATCTCGGTGACGTCACTAATTACCCGTTCGGACCCTGACGGGTCCTCAGGGCGAGGACCCGGAACGGGCGGAATCCCGTGGGCCTGCCGAACGAGATTCGTAGATTACTCAAGTTGACTGACTTTTTCTGGATGATGGTGGGTGCTT
>QNCA01000281.1 GCA_003644325.1 Planctomycetota bacterium | reverse complement strand
CTTGTCGGAACGGATCGTAGATTGGTGACTGTCACCGTAAGGTCTTATGAAACAGCAGATTATAATCAAGCACCTACCATCATCCAGAAAAAGTCAGTCAACTTGAGTAATTACGGAGCCGCTCCCCTGATGGAATCGGGGAACGGATCGTAGATTAGTGACTGTCACCGTAAAAACACCACGGATTGCCCGAGAAGAGCCGGTCAACTTGAGAAGGTATTTGTAATCATGCATTTACAGTAAGATGTAATATGGCATTTACAATATCATTCGTATTGAGGGTCATTCCAAAATCAATTCCGAAAGCGGCTTGTAACATATTGTCCGGCCAGTAGTTACATACTTGCCCCGCGGAGCGCGTCGGCGGCACGTGCGCATGGTATGCTTTCTGCTTTATTCCCGTCGGCGCTCTGGCTGCGGGTTCCACTTCGCCCATACGGGCCAGTACCCGGTGGGGTTTTATGCTTTCGCTGTTCGTGCTTTTGAGGGTTACCCTGAAACCACGCAGGCAAAAAGTACAAGACCGGGCGAAGCCCGGCGAAGCCTGCCGGACAAGGAACGCAAAACAATGAACACAAAAGGCGGGAACACGTCGAAAATCTCGAAAGACCGTACCGGGCCAAATCCGTCCGCCGGCGAGTCCGGCCAGGCCATGACCGAGTACGTTCTGCTCATCGCGTCGGTAATCCTGGGGTCGTACTTCCTGATGTGGGTGCTGGCGGATTTGCTGGTGAGGTACTACGACGAGATAGCCGCGCATGTGTGCCTGCCGATTCCATAGGGATGAGTGGTGAGGGATGCGGGATAAGTGTGGCGGCTGCGCCGTCGTTTCAAGTTCCAGGTTTCAAGTTTCATGTCTCGACAACTTCTTACTGTTGCCTGTTGCCTTGATTCTTCTGACTACCGACTACCAATTACTGACTACCGATCACTTGAGACTTGATACATTCGGAGGATTGACATGTTTAACTTCCTTTGGGCGTTTTTGAACATAACTCCGAGTCAACGCGCCCAGGCAATGACGGAGTACATCCTGATTATCGCGGTGGTGTCGGTGGCGGTTATCGCGGTGTTGATAGCGCTTCGCGGACAGTTGTTCAACCTGTTCAACTACGTCGTGCAGAAACTCGGCGGCAAGACGGACGTGGAGCTGGAACAGGAAGAACCCGCCGAGTATGAGGGTCCGTTCGAAGAGGACGGAGGGTAACCGTACTATTGCTGGTCTTTGAGTGGCGCGATGGACCCTCGATTTCCGGAATTGTTCGCCCTGCTGCAGCAGATAATATTTTTCGCCCTGTTGGTTGTATGTGCCTACACCGATGTGGCGAGGGATAAGGTCTATAACTGGGCGACGCTGCCCGCCCTTGTGGGCGGGCTGGCCCTCTGGTTTATTCCGTTCGGTCTGAGCGGCCGGTTTTACCAGGCGCTCGGCGGGATGTTCCTGGGAGGCGGAATATTCGCCCTGTTCTTCCTGTTCAGGGCGGTCGGAGGCGGCGACGTAAAACTGATGGCCGCCATCGGCGCTTTGATGGGACTGGAGTTCGTACTGAACTCCCTCCTCGTCATCGCCGTAATCGGCGCGGTCATGGCACTGGTCGTTCTGGTCGTTCGCAGGAGTTTGCGCCGAGGCCTGAAAAGCAGCGCGAAAATGCTGGTGACATTGAGGAGAAAAAAGACGGGCGGTGAAGAGAGGCCGCTGACCATACCGTACGGTGTGGCGATAACCACGGGAAGCGTTATCACCTGGGCGTTCCTCATGTTTTCCGGGCATCTGGCCACGGTTGCCACGATGGCAAGAGCAATACCGCGATAGGGGCAAGGCGAAAAGCGATAAGTTTCAGGTTTCAGGTATCAGGTTTCAAGCATGTGCGGTTTGGAGTTACCTCCTGAAACTTGAAACCTGAAACTTGAAACGATATTTGTTCGATTCAAGCCCCTGTTCCCCGAAGGTTAGCTATTCGTGCGGAAAGTGACAGACACGAACGGTCAGGCGCTGGTGGAATTCGCGCTGGTGTTTCCGGTGCAACTGGTCATCATCATGTTCATCCTCCAGATGGCGCTTATCCAGGTGGCGCGGTCGGTGGTCAGTTACGCGGCGTATTGCGCGGCGCACGCGGAGATACTGGGGCAGGACCCCGGGGAGGCCGCCTCGATCGCCCTCATACCCCTGGGCGAGCCTGAGAGCGCTCCGGTATATGTCCCCGAAGATGGGGGACATTACGAACTCCCGGGCGACAGCCTGCCGGGATGGGGCCCGCAACCGAAATGGAACGACGTGCGAAACAAGGTCGGCGTTTACAGGCTATACGACGACGACAGCCTGCTGCTGAACCGGGTGACCCTGAGACAGACCGAGATAGAGGAACACCGTATAAACTACGTCCGGCAGCACAACGTCGGCGTCGAGGTGGAGTTTCCGTTCAAGTTGCTCCTGCCGTTCGGCTTCTTCGAGGCATTCATGCCCGCCGAGCAACTGGGCGATTTTCAGGAGATAAAGGACCAGGCACTGGTGAACATCGACGGCGAGTTGTATTTCGTCCTGCGGGAGCGATGCGTGCTGCCGAACAGTGGCAGGGTAATCAATACCACGCTGGAGTTGCGTGACGCCGGGGGGAACTACGAATACGACGAGGGCGAATAGCGCCGGTGACTGTCGCCATTACGGAGCCGTCCCCAATGTATCGGGGGCGGGTCGTAGATGGTGACTGTCAGTCACCGCGCCATAATCACGACGGCATGAAAACGGCATTGCACAAAACGATAGAACGTCTTCATCGCGACGAGAGCGGCCAGGCTATCGTCTTCGGCGCGATAACCATGCTGTTCGTCGTTATCGCCGTAATCATGGTGTTCCAGGCGGGCATGGTCGTGGACCGCCGCATCCAGGCGCAGAACGCCGCGGACGCCGCCGCTTATTCCGGAGCCGCCACGAAGGCCATGTGCGTCAACTCCATCGAGTGGCTCAACCGGGGCATGGCATACATTTACCGCACGATGCTGCGGTATTCTTACGACGAAATGTATTTCAGCGGTTCCGCCTTCACCGGCGAAGCCCAGGACATCGGAAACTTCGCGGAAGCGCACGCCAATTCGTCCGAATGGATTGAACGCGGCATGAGGTGGATGGAGAGAATAGGCCGGATGGAGGAGGGCATCGCCAACGCGACGCCGCGGCTGATTGAGGAGGAGGTGCAGCGCGTCGCACGGCTGAACGGCGCGCGGGCCGTCACGCTGTGGCCGAACTGGCCCGAGTACGAAGCCTTCATCGGGCGCGACGACCACCTCAACTGTGTCCTTAAGAAGCGCGGGTCGGACGGCCGCCTTGTCGCCTCCAACACCGATTACGTCTTGTACGTCGAACGCCGCCCCCAGTCCGTTTACGACGGGGCATACTTCCAGTTCTGCATGCACGACAACGACTTCGCCCACAACGGCGTGAGGGCCTCCGACGCAGTCTCCCTCAGGGTCTCCGGCCGGGGCCCGAGGGTCAACGGCAACGCGATACGCTTCTACGACGGCGTCACCTACGTCATGTCGATTTCCATTCGCACGCTGGACCCCGGCCCGCCCCCGACG
>QNCA01000280.1 GCA_003644325.1 Planctomycetota bacterium | reverse complement strand
GGTTTGCGGCATTCTCCAGGAAATAATTTCCATCGCCCACATTCACCCGGATGACCGTCCTTCCCGGCTCGCCCACAATGTAGATGTCCCCGTGGATCACCGTATCCTGCGCCAGGGTTATAGCCCGTTCGACCGTGTATGTTCCCCCTTTGATAAACACCGTACCACCGTAGCTTAACTGCACCAGGGCATCATCCAGGAAATGTTGCAGGCTGTCTCCACCGGCTTCGTCAACCGTCCAGTTTTCCTGGGATGTTCCGTCCTTACCGATAACCAACTTGGCAACGACAACATCACCGCCGCCTCCGCCTTCAATATCATCCTGCCAGCTCAGGTTGCCCGCTCCGTCGGTTTTCAATACCTGACCGCTTGAACCATCACTTGGGGGTAAATAGTACGCTCCAGAAACCCGCAAGACACCTTGTACCCGCAAGGTATCCTCCACCCTGACATTACCCTGGACTGTCAAGGAATCCGGGAATGGTTTCAACCCGTGAAAAATCGAATCCAGCCGGGCGCTGTCGGCCGCTACCCGGGACTCCAGGAGTTTGACAGTAGCAGTGTCGGCCTTGGTTCCCAGGCTGTCCAGCATCTCGGCGCGGGGCATGGGGCGTGATGAACCCACATACTGGGCTTCGGCGACTTCAGGAGGAATAAGTATCAGCAGCGGCAAAATGTATCTCCAAATTCTCTTCATGGCTTCTTTCCTTAGTTAGAGCGGCACCCCCGGCGGGTAAACCCCTCTTCAATTGGTAAACTTGTCCTCTTCCCGGATGATAAAAAGTGTTGCATGGTCAGTCTGCATCCCGGCAGCCTCGATCACCAACCTGGTATGGTGGTCAGTTTCCAGCAGAGCGCTGATCCGGTAACGAGTGTCGCATACCGAAACCGACTGTATGCTGAAAGTGGTGTCATGGCAGACACTGATCCAGGTGATCGGATAATCGACCTGGAAAAAGAATTCGAAGCTTAAATCGGCGAAACAGAGCATCAGAGCCTCGGTTCTTCGATGAATGCACTTGCCAAGAGTGTTCTAGGCTTGCATCTGGGCCCAGAGCACGGCCTCATCCACCCAGATCCAGGCCAGCACCCTGATGGTGGTGTTGTTCGCCGGCTGGTATCTGTTCATCGGGAAAAAGAGCTCGAGCTGGTAGGGGCTGGTGGCAGCAATATATTTAATCGTACCGTCAATCTCGATCCCCAAAGCCGCCTCGAGTTCTCCCCCGGCCCGGATTGCACTCAGGTATGTTGACCCGTCAAAAGTGTGGCTTAAGAGCTCCGCGCCGGAAGCCAGGCGTACGTTCGCACCGCTTGCGTGAGCCGAGTCCGTGGTTCCGTTCTGAGCCCGGGTCACCGTGCAGGTTGTTCCATGCGCGGTGATAAGAATATCTTCCTCCCCCACAGTAACCACATCATTGTCGCTGAACACATCCTTTTCGATGTACATGGTGGTCGACCCCTGGGCCAGGGCCTGCGCCAGCCGGGTGGCATTCTGCTGGATCACCTTGCCGCGAGGACCGGTCTGCGCTATCAGTTGCATTGTCATTCCTCCCCTGGGGGCACTTCATGAAGCGCCCTTTTTGCTTATGTGGCAGCCCTCATCTGTGGCGCTAGTATTGCTTTTAACTCATGGCGGTTTCATTGACCGTGCAGGCCAGCCTGTGTACCAGATCCTGTTTGTATCCGGCTGCAGTGCCCGCGGGCACAACCAGGCGTCGCCAGATTTTCACGCTCTGGTTGTGGTTGAGATTAGGGATCAAGTGGGGCGATTCCCAGTTGCCGTCCGGGTTGCCCTGCCCGTCATCATCGCAATAGGTGATCCATGAGCTTTCATCCGTACCCTGGTTGTCGGTGCAGACAATGGAGTTGGAACTGCAGTCGTAGGCCAGCCGCACCACAGCGCCGGCTGAATGAGAGGCGGCCGAGGTGTTGTTGTATCCCCTGGTAACCGTAAGCGTAGCTGTGCCGTGACCTGCGGTGATAAGCATTTTTTCGCTGTCCACAATGATCACCGGGTAATCCGGATCTGCAAAGCGGGGCTCGGCAAGTGTGATGGTTGTCTGAGTCCCATCGATTCCGCTGGAGAGAACTGTCTGCTCAACCGCAACCCAAAGGGCCTTCTGGGCCGAATCACCGTTTGTCCCGTCAAGGGCAGTTTCCTCATCGGGGTTAGTGAAATCGCCATCGGTGGAGACTATCAAGCTCAGGTTCTCATCCTCGTAAAGTCGCAGCACACTCATGAACCACCCCCTCCTTCGGCGGCGAGAAGATTTTTCAGTTCGTCTATTTTCTGCTGGCAGGCGCTTGCCTCAAGTGCCAGGCGCCCCCGTTCCTTGCGAAGCGTGCGGATATGGTCGCTCATTTCCTGGGTAGCCTGGGAGATTTCAGCATCCTTGTCATTATAGCTTGTCAAGGCCCGTTCTTTCTGGGCCTCCAGCTCGGCGATTCTCGCCTCTATTTTCTGTTTCATGGTCTGGGCCATGGTGACCTCCCGCTTAGTCCGGTGAAAAGGTATAGATGGTTCCACCTGCTTTGACTTTGAGCTTGTTGTTGGTTAAATCCCAGCCGATGAGGGGTTCCGGTATATAAGAACAACCGAACTTAGATGCATCAGGTAATTGCAATGCCGTCGCCCAGCCTGCAGTTGCATCCGAACCGAAATAAATCCCCCAGCCGGTCAACACACATTGGTAAGTTTCACCGATTTCCATCACATCCGGACCGTAAAGCCGCATCGTACCCACCGAATCGCCGCTGATATCTTCGGCCTGGATCCTGAGCCCCAACACTCCGTCCTGAAACAGCTTGATCATCGGCGTCCCGTTGAAAACACCGATCTCTATCCGGTCGCCTCCCTCATCGGTCTTGACCAGCTTGAGATACCCATAAATCTCAGCCGTGCTCTGGAACACCGTGTCTGCATCTATGTTCAGGTTGTCACCCTCGATATCGATCCCTTCTGTGGATATATTGATCGCATTGATCACCCCGCCTTTGTCCACCTTGAGTTGGATGTTGGCCTCATTGACCGAGACCTGAGCCAGGGTATTGTTGACCCCGCTTGAAAGGAAGGCTGTGCTCGCTTTTTTTTGTTTCTTATAGCTGCTTTCGGCACTCGGAACCGAGACATTCCCGCTGTGGTCGTAAGCGGTGACCCGGTATTTCCAGTTCTTTTCCAGGTCCGCATCGTCCACCGCGTGATAGAAGACGGTATCCGTGTAGTGCGGGTCGAGAGTTACCCAGGTCCCGGCTGATTGCTCGTAGCCTTCGATCACAAAATGGGAGAAATCAGGGCAGGGGCCGCCGTTTATTGCAGGTTCGCTGATGGTGATCTTGTTCACTCCGGTGAAATTCTCCACGGTAATCGTGGGCTGATCCGGAGCTGTGTTGTCATCCGTGAGTTGTATCTGGATCGGTGAGCTCCACTGACCCGGCACACGGTTTCTTCCCACGGCCCGCACCCGGTAGCGGTAATACCAGAAAGGCTTGAGCTTGCGGTCGGTGTGGTCGTAAAAAATGTGCGCCGGCGCTGGCAGGCTAGAGTCCTCCTGCTTCACCGGGTACTCGGGCAGCATCTCCCAGTCGTTGCGCCAGGTGATGGTTCCTG
>QNCA01000279.1 GCA_003644325.1 Planctomycetota bacterium | reverse complement strand
GTAAATACTCAAGTTGACTAAGTTTTTGTTAACCTCGGTGACTGTCACCAATTACGGAGCCGTTCCGCCCTTGTCGGAACGGATCGTAGATTGATGACTGTCACCGTAAGGTGTTGTGAAACAGCAGATTATAATCAAGCACCCACCATCATCCAGAAAAAGTCAGTCAACTTGAGTAAAGAAGAAGAGCCGGCCCTCTCGTTGCGTCGAGAGGAACCGGCTCTCAAGTAGCACTTCTTCTTAGGCTAGGAGCCTCAGGACATTCTGTGGAATCGTATTGGCAGTTGCCAAAACTGAGGTTCCAGCCGAGAACAGAATCTGGGTCCTGGTGAATTCGGCGACTTCCTCCGCGAAGTCCAGATCGCGAATCTCCGATTCGGAGGCGATCAGGTTCTCCAGGGCAACGCCCAGAGAATTTATATTAGACTCCACGGTGTTGGCCTCGAACGCGCCGAGGTAACCCCTCAGAGTGCTCACATCATCAATGGCTGCGTCGATGATGCGCAGGGCATTCTGCGGATCTGAGGTCAGATCGTTTGCTCCGCCGGAAATCACGGTCGAGAGGAACCCGCCTACCGACATTGCGCCGGAACCCGAACCGAGATTGTGGGCCGTAGCGCCGAGGCTGCTGGCCGCGACGTTGGGCAGCCCGATCGTGACGTTGTCCGAGGCGACCGGCTCGATGTTCAACTGGAAGGTCAAGCCGGTGTCGAGCACAGTGAATGACAACGGCGAATCAGCCGAACCGGTGTTGTCCGCTATCGTGAACGTCCCGGTAAAGAACGTCGAGTTCACGGCAACCTCGTTGCCGGCGGTATCGACGTTGGCGCCGGCCATCGTCACGCTGACATCGGCGCCGGAGTCGGAGATGGACGACCCCGCGGCAAGCGCCGAAGGCGTGCCCGTCTCTGCGGCGGCAAGCACGTCATCACCGGAGACCACTTCCAGGGTCACATTCTCGGCGGTGCCGAAGCCCTCGCTGATGATGGCGACCAGGTCGGTCGCGGCCGGGGTGCCGTCGGTGCCGGACGCGAGCACGGCGCTCACGCCGGTCTCGCCGCGGACGGCGTTGATGCTGTCAACAACGTCCTGGGTGTCGGTGCCGGTCGTTATGAGAATTTCGGATGTGCCGAGCCTGCCCGAAATCCTGACAACATGGTCGCCGCTGGCGCTGCCGCCGTTCAACTGGAAGTTGATGCGGCCGCGTTCCGCCGCGGAATTAATCACGACCTCGAAAGTTCTGGAAGACTGTCCGGCCAGGTTAACGCTCTGTACATTGAGGTTCTGAATGTTCGAGTCGACGCCGGAGGTCCTGATACGTGATGCACCGTTAAGCAGTTGCGTCGAGCCGAAGCGCGTGGTCGCGGCAATACGGTTGATGGACGCGATGGCGCTGTCCACCGCATCCTGTTCCGCAGCGACCTGCTCGGCCGAGGTGCCGCCCGTGTTCAATGCGAACACCGCCGACTGCCTGATACCCACCAGCAAATCGCTGACCTCACTGAGCGCGGCGTCTGCCGTGCCCACGAGGTTTGAAGCGAACTCGCTGTTTTCCAGCGCCTGCTGGAGGCTGGCGGTCTGGGAACGCAATTGCTCGCTGATGACCAGACCCGCCGGGTCGTCACTCGCACGATTGATCCTTAAACCGGTGCTTAGTCTTTCCAGGGACTTCGTCTGAGCACGATCTGTGATACCGAGATTCCTCAGAGCAGAAATGGCGTTGATGTTTGTGTTTATTCTGAGTCCCATCCGTTTGGATCCTCCGTGAGATGAGTAGTAGGGGCTTCCATGCCCGCTTAACAAAAAGAAAACGAAACGTCTGCCTTTCTCGTCCTTCGCAGTCCTGCACATCCTTGCCAGGCGCTCCTTCGAACTTTGCTCTCAGGACTCCCCTGAGAAACGACCCATTGATGGGTAAGGCAGGCAACAAGAAACCGGTTCGTTACGGTGACCGGTCAACAAACACCGCGAATCAGGCATCACCTTCCTTTCGTAAACAGGGCCTCCGGAATTTTTTCGCATTACTATCTATCACGTTATCCCCGCCTGGCGGGGAGACGCTCACGGAAAAGTTCTCTCGTGCTTGTATGCCTTTTTGTATATCTATCCCGATTCTCCATTGTGGAGATTCGAGGGTCAGGGACATCAGATATCCGAATTGTCAAAGAGCATTCTCGATTTAGTGCGTACTACGGGCGCACCGTCCGTCCGGCGCAACAAGAGCGTAGCCGCGCGAACGGTAACGCGCAGTCCTCTCCGCGCGCCGCGGATTCTCCGAATTCTTATTGTCCGAGTTTACATCTGGTGGTGCGTTTGGAGGTGCACCGATTCCAGTTCATCCATGAACTTTTATGGCATCCGTTCCCAAACCGGTCCTGATTGGAGTGTCCGGCCGGCTTCAGCCCTGAACGCTTATGGCGCATTCGGCCTTCGAGCCGGCTATATCCTCGTAACCGTTGGGGTTTTCCTTCTGCCGTTTCTCTACGGCCTTCACCCACGTCTCGCGCAGGTGGGTCAGTATCTCAAGCGCTTCATCGACAAATTTTTCCTCTTTCTTTAGGCTTGCTTCAACAAGTCGGAAATATATGAATTTGTACAGGTTCACCAGGTTTGAGTAGATTTCGTCTCCGATGCGTTTATCCAGCGAGCATAGAAGTTCCGTAACGATGCGCTGGGCGCGCTTGAAGTAATTAAAGGTTTCTTCTATGCGGCCCTGGCGCATGTTCTCCCTGCCCAGTTGCGAGAACCTTATCGCCCCGTCGTAAAGCATCAGTAGCAGTTGCTCCTTCGTGGCCGTTTTTGCCTGGGTCTCAATGTATTTCTTTGTCTTATCGACGCTCATTCAAACACCTTTTTCGGGTTCAGGGGTTCATGTGACAAATAAATTCAGCATCAAGAAATTCCCGCGGGCCGCGCTCCCGGGTTATGACATTCCCTGGAGCGAGGCCATTTGCTGTTGCAGCCGTGCCAGCGTTGACTGGGATTCGCTCATCGCCAGTTCCAGTTGGGTAAACTGGTCGCGCAGGCGCTTTTCCTTTTTCTCCAGGCGTTCTTCCATCTTTTCTATTGATTTTTCGTAGCCTTCGATTTTTTGGTCCAGACCGTCGGTTGCCGATGCGATGCTGCCGTCGCTCGGGTCCGTGAGGAAGTCGAGCAGGTCTTCCAGCCTGTGCGCTATCCCGGGCGCGCCCTCCGGATTCAACGGCGAGCCGATGAACTTGCCCCCGGAGTTGCTCAGCGCGAAGTTCAGGCCCAGTCCCGCGTGCGCGCGGCTGCCGTTGATTCCGTCCACGGATATCTCGCCCGTGCCCGGGCCGCTATCGACCAGTTTCAGTGAGCGGCCGTCTTCGCTTATCGCGGCGACCAGCCTGCCGTCGTTTTCGCTGTCATCGTTTATGAGCCTCAGCACGTCGCCCAGCGTCAAAGCGCCGCTGACATTGACGGTGATAGTGGAACCGTCGCGGAGGTTTATGCGGAAATCGTCGCCGGCGACCGTCTCCACGCCGAGGCCGTCGTTCAGGTCTTCCAGCAGTGTGGTCTCGGTGGCCGCCCGCGTGGCGGTGAAGAGTTCCACCAGTCCTTCCCGATTGTCGTCGAACTTGCTCTCAAACTCCGTCCT
>QNCA01000278.1 GCA_003644325.1 Planctomycetota bacterium | reverse complement strand
TTCATGATGTTGCCCCCCTCTCTGTCGTTGATAAAATAAACGGCTACATAATGAAATGAGAGGAGGGTAACTTTTTTGCCTGAAATTTCCACAAAATCCTGCCTCAAATCTGAAGTGCACCCCAAACGTTCTCTGCGATGCGATTTTAGTTGACTATCGCAGTTAGCGCAACTATAATACCTCGCTTTATAGTTGACACGATTCCAACCTTTGTGGAGAAAATCAGTGACGCGGTTTACAAAGGCCGAGATCGAAAGGTTCAAGAAAGCACTGCTCGAGCGCAGGGCCATACTGAGCGGTTCTGTGAACAAGATGCAAGAAGCCGCTCTGAACAAGGACAGGGACGAAACCAGCGGCGATTTCAACCACATGGCCGACCTGGGTACGGATAATTTTGACCAGGAGTTTACCCTGGGATTGATTGAGAACGAGGAAGAGGAACTTCGCGCGATAAACGAAGCGCTTATGAAGATAGAGGAAGGCACATACGGATTGTGCGAATTGTGCGGCGGGCGCGTACCGAAGGCGCGCCTCAAGGCGCTGCCGTTTGCGCGCCTGTGCGTCAAGTGCAAAGAAAAAGAGGAATCCGCCCGATAGGGCAGGGTTCTTCATGAGGGGGGAAGCGCGTCATGCCGACACACGGCGGAGCGCGGAAAGTCGGTCGCGGTGCGCCCGGCGCGGGGACGGCGTGTCCCGTCAGGCGGCGGTCGCCGGCGTGTAATGCCCCTTCCTTTAGAATTCTCCGGCGTCTCTGGGTCATGAGAGCATTATATATACGCGGGTACGCAAGCATTCGCCGGTACACATCCACAAGCAGGTGAAACGCAATTGATGAAGAAGTCGCACCTACGAGCAAAAATAGCCTTTCTGATTGCCGCCGTGTTGAGCGCGGCGATAGACCTGGCAACCAAGTCCATATTCTTCGACCCTGCATGTGTGGATGGGGGAAAGGCCGCTCCGCAGAACGTCATAATAGACGGCTTTTTTTACATACGCAGCGCGGGCAACGAGGGCGGGGTATTCGGGATATTGCAGGGCAGCACCTGGACGTTGGTGATCCTGGCCGCGCTGGCGCTGGCGGCCGTGGTGCTGATGCTGCTGAGGCTGGACGGCAGGCAGAAGTGGATGCACATCGCGTTGGGACTGGTGCTGGGCGGCGCGATAGGCAACCTGTATGACAGGATTTTTTTTCTGAAGCCGGACGGCTCGCATGCGCATTACGTGCGAGATTTCCTCGACTTCGTAATATTTGGCTGGGATTATCCCATTTTCAACGCTGCCGATGTATTCATCTGCGTGGGCGCGGCGCTGATATTCCTGAGCGTTCTGTTCGGCCCATACGGGCACGGGAAGCAGACAAAGGCAGACGTTTCAAAGGCAAAGGGCGCGGCAAGATAGCATGGGCGGACGAACAGGAATCAGCCGTGGCAGAGCGCCTTTCAGCGTGGGAGTCTCCGACCGCGCGGCCCTTCTGATACACGGCATCGCCGCCTGCCCGGCACAATTGCGGGGGCTGGCGGAGTACCTGGCCGGCCGCGGTATCCAGTGCCGCGCGATGCTGTTGCCGGGACACGGCGGACACTACAGGGAGATGCGCGACGTGACCTGGCACGACTGGTACGCGGAGGCGGAGAGGGAATTCTTGGAACTTCGCGCTGGACGCGAGCAGACGAGTGTAGTAGGATTCTCCATAGGCGCCGCGCTGGCGATGGAACTGGCGGCGAACCGGCCGGTTGACCGGCTGGTCCTTATCAATACGCCGCTCTATTATTTTTTCCGGTTTCTGCCGCAGCGCCTGATGCTGGGGATTCTGAACCTCCTGACGAAGGAGATAAGGACCTTCGGCATAGGAGGGTCAGGCGAGAACCTGATACTCCCCCGCATTCCGGTGCGTATCCTCTACACGATGGGTGAACTGGTACACCGCGAGCGTGGGCGGGCGGGCGAGATAACGTGCCCCACGCTGGTGGTGCATTCGACGCGCGATCTGGCCAGCCGCGCGAGGAGCGCCACCCATCTGATGCGCCGCCTCGCATCATCCGAGAAGCAATTGGTCTGGGTGCGGGACAAAGATCACAGCATATTGCAGGGCAAACAACGCAAGGAAGTCTTTGCAAAAATCGAGTCGTTTTTGAATAATCGAGCCGAACCCAGTTAGAGGAGTGGACGATGAAGCATCTCGCGGAAATCAAGAGTTACCTCCAGGCCAAAGGTCTGAGCAAACTGCTGCCCATGATAGGGGGCAATCCCAGGACGCTCACGACGGTCATCGAGAAGTTGAAGGATCATGCGATAGAGGTTACGCTTAAAACCGTCGAGGGCGGCGAATACATGAAGCGTAAGCGCAGGGAGGGAATCAACAACCTGTTCGAGATGGCCAAGCGAAGCCTGCCCCGCCTCTCGAAAGAGACAAGGAAGAAATTTGCCGTAAACCTCTTCTTCAACGAAATGCACCTCGGCAGCAAGGCCCGCAATGCCTACCTGAAGGAACACGGCGAGGCGCCGCCGTTCTTCATCGTCATAAGCCCCTCCATGCGCTGCAACCTCTCCTGCTACGGCTGCTACGCCGGAGACTATGATAAGTCCCAGGAGTTGACCTTTGAAGAGGTTGACAGGGTAGTCCAGGAATGCAAGGACGTGATGGGGATATACTTTATCACGATATCCGGCGGCGAACCGACCATCTGGCCGCACCTCTTCGACCTTGTCGAAAAACACGACGACGTCATGTTCCAGATGTACACCCACGGCATGAACATCGACGAAAAGATGGCCAAACGCCTGGCGAAGGTAGGCAACCTCTATCCCGCCATCAGCATCGAGGGCGACGAGGAAAACACGAACGCGCGCCGAGGCCCCGACGCGTGGAAGAAGGTAACCGAGGCCATGTGCCGCCTGCGCGACAACGGCGCGCTCTTCGGTTTTTCCGCGACACACACGCGCCGCAATCACGAGGCGCTCATGAACACCGACTTCTACGACAAGATGGTCGAGTGCGGCGCGGCGTTCGGCTGGATATTCCAGTACATCCTGATAGGGCGAAATCCCGCGCCTGAACTGGTGCCCACGGCACAGCAGCGCGTGGAAAGGTTCGATATCATCGAAAAGGTCCGCAGTACCCGGCCGTTGCTGGTGTTTGATTTCTGGAACGACGGCGAATTCACCGAGGGCTGCATAGCCTGGGGCCGCCGCTACCTGCATGTCCAGGCCACCGGCTATGTCGAGCCATGCGTCTTCGTCCACTTCGCGAAAGACAACATCCGTGAAAAGACGCTCACGGAGATAGTCAACTCGGACTGCTTCGCGGAAGCGCGCAAACTGCATCCGTACAGCGACGACCACCGCCGCCCCTGTTCCCTCATAGACAACAGGGAGGTGCTGCCGTACCTGGCCGAGAAGTACGGCATGATCCCGACCCACGACGGAGCGGACGGAATCATCAAACCGCCGCTCAGGGATGCGGTCGTGAAGACATCCCTGGAATACGAGCAGGCCCTCGCACCGACCAAGGAAGAACACAAGGTCCCCAATTACAACGCCGAAGCTCACAAGGGGTTAAAGCACGCGGGTGACCGTCACCCTTCGCATGCGGGTTCCGCACGAAGGTAAGGTAAGGACTCAAGTTGACG
>QNCA01000277.1 GCA_003644325.1 Planctomycetota bacterium | reverse complement strand
GGAGATCGCCGGCGGGCGACTGGACAAGCCGATAGACGTGAAAGGCGGCGGTGAAATATCCGCCCTTGTGGACGCCTTCAACAGGATGCTCTCCGGCCTGAAAAATTACCGGGAAAAACTGGTGGCCTCCGAAAAACTGGCCGCCCTGGGCCAGATATCCGCCGGCATCGCCCACGAGATACGCAACCCTCTCAACTCCATCAGCATGAACGTGCAAATGATGGAAAAAGAGGGCAAACTGGACAAAGAATCGCTGCGCATCATCAGCAACGAGGTACAACGCCTGAAACTCGTCATGGACGAACTGTTGAACTTCACCAAATCGCAGGCCTCGTCCCCAACGCCTTGCAGCATGAACGACCTGATGGACGAGGTGCTGGGGCTGATGCGGCGGCAGATGGAGCATCGCGGCGTTTCCGTGATGAAGGATTATCAGGACTCCACCGAAGTGCGGGTTGACACAAACCGCATGAAACAGGTTATAATGAACCTCCTTATCAACGCCATGCAGGCGATGCCCGCCGGCGGGGAGATAACCCTGCAAACCGAGACCCTGGCAAGGCCCGACGGCGGCAAGGTCGTTCGTTGTTCCATTACCGACACCGGCCACGGCATCGCCGAAGAGAACGCGGAAAAGATATTCCAGCCTTTCTTTTCCACCCGGGAAGGCGGCGCGGGCCTGGGCCTGGCAATATGCAAAAGGATTATCGAGGAAGCCGGCGGCGTTCTCGGCTTCTTCAGCAGTGAAGATGGAGCAACCTTCAGGTTTGATATTCCGGCGCACGCCGCCGAGAATCCATAACCCCTTTTAACCGGAGAACCGTGCCGTGCCGGCCATTCTCATAGTCATCATGTGTCTGGCGGCCTTCGTGCCGGCATATTGTTTTTATGCCCGCCATATCCAGAACAAGATACTCGGATTGGACCCAAAGCGCCGGACGCCCGCTCATCTGAAGCGCGACGGCATCGACTTCGTGCCGTCGAACCGCATGGTGCTTTTCGGCCACCACTTCGCGTCCATTGCGGGCCTTGGGCCGATAGTAGGCCCGGCCATCGCCGCCGTGTGGGGCTGGCTGCCGGCGCTCCTGTGGGTGGTGTTCGGGACCATATTCCTCGGCGCAGTGCACGACTTTGTCGCGGGGGGGATTTCGATAAGATTCGGCGGCCGCTCAATCGGCGACCTGACCGGCGACATAATCGGCCCACGGGCCAGAATACTGTTCCTGCTGATAATCTTTTTCGTTGTCGGCCTGTTTATGGGCGCATTCGCAATAATTGTCGGCGGTCTGCTGGATGCCATACCCAATTCCGTCATTCCCGTATTTGGACTTATCGCCATAGCGCTGGTAATGGGCCTGTTTTTATACAAGGCGAAAATGCCCCTGTGGCTTGCGACGATTTTCGGCGTCGGGCTGATGGCTCTCGCGATATTCCTGGGCCTGGAGTACAAGATTGACGGAATATCCCAGACGACCTGGATACCGATACTGCTCGTCTATTCGCTGGTGGCATCGGTGCTGCCGGTGTGGCTCCTGCTCCAGCCGCGCGACTACCTTAATTCCTTCCAACTCTACGCGGGGCTTGGAATGCTTTTTCTGGGCATCATCTTTACGGCGCCGGTAATGCAAGCCCCCTTGACCAGCAATGTGCTCGGCGGCGAATCAACGCCGCCTGTTTTTCCCATTATGTTCATGATAGTCGCGTGCGCGGCGATATCCGGCTTTCACAGCCTGGTCTCCTCCGGCACGACCGCCCGCCAGGTAAACAACGAGAAAGATATGCGTTTTATCACCTACGGCGGCATGCTCACGGAGGGCTTCTTCGGCATGATAGTGCTGCTGACATGCACCGCCGGCATCGCTTACGCGGACTGGAAGGGCTTCTACATCACGGAGGGCTTCTCCGCCGTGGCCGCTAACCCGCTTAAAATATTCCTCCAGGGCGGCTCAAACCTTTTGCATGGCATCGGACTCAGCAAGGAACTCGGCAAACTGCTCCTTACCGTGATGGCCGTGGGTTTCGCAATGACCACGCTCGATACGGCAACGAGGCTTCTCCGCTTCAACGTGGAAGAAATCGCCGGACGCCTGGGGATGAATTTCATCCGAAAGAACAGATACATCGCCGCGCTGATAGCCATTCTATGGATAGGCTTCTTTGTGCTCATCACGGCGGCGGGCAATACAAAGGGAGGGGTCATCAAGGCATCCGACAACCCGCTGTGGCCGATAGCCGGCATGTCGAACCAATTGATGGGCGCCCTCGGTCTGCTGACGGCGTCGGTCTATCTTTACAAGTTGCGAAGGCCGACATTGTTTACGCTGATTCCCATGGTGATAATGCTGACCCTGACATTGTGGGCCGTTGCGGATACCATTATAAAACAATTCAGTTCCCTGACGGGGCCGAATCCGAATTACGGCGTGCTATGCGTCGCGCTGGCGCTGTTTGCGCTGGGCATATGGCTGGCGGTGGAGGCCATACTGAAGGCGATACAGTTGAAGCGCGGCGGGCGCGACGAGTCCGAAGAACCCCCACAGGCGGATGCGGTTAATGGTGAGTAAAATCCTCGTAATCGACGACGAACCGGGCGTGTGCTTCGCCTTTGAGAAGTTTCTCAAGGCTGAGGGTCACTCCCCGCTTATCTGCGCAAATGCGGAGGACGCCCTCACCCGCATCGCCGCCCAACCGCCCGACCTCATCATTACCGACCTGCGGCTGCCCGGCATGAGCGGCATGGACCTCCTGGAAAAACTGAAAAGCGAAGGCCGCGACATTCCCGTCATAATGATTACCGCGCACGGCACGATGAAAGCGGCCGTCCAGGCGATGCGCCTGGGGGCGTATGAGTACCTGGTCAAGCCCATCGACCTGGACGAGGCAAAAATCCACATCGACCGCGCGCTGGAAACAAGCCGCAAGAACCGCGAGATGGAAAAACTCCAGCAGGAGTTGACAGACCTCTATGGAACCCCGGCAGCGCCCGCCGCGCCGGCACAGGCGGCCGCGCCGCCCACCATCATCGGCAAAACCGCCGCCATGCAGGAAGTGTACAAGAAAATCGGCGCGGTAAGCATGAGCGACGTAACGGTCATCATCCACGGCGAGAGCGGCACGGGCAAAGAACTTGTCGCACGCGCCATTCACTTTAACAGCGCCCGAAAGAACGGCCCCTTCGAACCCATCAACTGCGCCTCCCTGCCGGAAACCCTGCTGGAGAGCGAACTGTACGGCCACGAGAAAGGCGCCTTTACCGGCGCCCTGAGGCAGAAACGCGGCAAGGTGGAGATTGCCAACGGCGGCACCGTCTTCCTGGATGAGATAGGCGACATCCCGACCACCATACAGGTGAAACTGCTCAGGTTCCTCGAGGAGAAAAAATTCACGCGGGTCGGCGGCAACGAGCACCTTACCGCGAACGTTCGAATACTCGCCGCCACCAACCAGAGCCTTGAAGAGAAAATCCGGAACGGCGCCTTCCGCGAGGACCTCTACTACAGGCTCAACGTCGTCGCAATACACCTGCCGCCGCTACGCGAGAGGCGGGCGGACCTGCCGCTGCTGGTCGCGCACTTTTTATCGCGGCATGAGGGTCAGGAAATCACCGGCGAGGCCACGGAGATGCTGTTGCGCTACGACTGGCCGGGCAACAT
>QNCA01000276.1 GCA_003644325.1 Planctomycetota bacterium | reverse complement strand
TCGCAATCGTCAAGTACTGACCACCCTCAGAAAAAACCACGGGGCCCTGCCTCTCCCACTTCGTAGGTGGGAGTAGAGGCATCTCACATCATGCAATTATGCAAAACGTCCTTTTTCCATCCCAGACCTTGAAATCGCCCTTTCAAACTGGTAGTTTACTGAAAAATCGCTATAAATCTTAGGCCATAAACCGGAAAAGGAGAGGATATGATACTACTCGTAAAGTCATTTTTCTCTCCTAGCAAAGAATCCACATCTGCCATTGGAGGCAGTAAACTCCACCCATTACTCCAGCCATCGGCCCTACATACCTCATCCAATAGGAGACCAATAAGATGTACCAGGTAGTTTGGGATACCGAGACCAACGGAGTGCTTCTCAAGGAGAGCATATCCCAAGGGCTAGATAAAGAAATAAGACCTGTATTCCACGAAGAGTTAGACTTGTTTGGTCTGAACAAGTTCTGGGACTATCCCAAGACCAAGGCCCCTCTTTTATGGGCCCTTTCCCACGAAAGAAAGTATTACTACCGGGGCAGGTTAGTGGCCGAAGTGAAGGGCGGGGCCTTCTTCAGAGAACCTAAAATAATAGTCCATGAAAAAGGCCTGTATCTCGAACCCGTAGATGTACCTGCCATGCTAGAAAAAAACGCAGACCTCATGAGAGACCTTTCCATGGAAGCCATAGAATTCATAGTCCACACCTTCCAAAAAAAGGCCTCCAAGGCTGATATCTTTTCCGTAGCTTTCAGTGGCGGAAAAGATTCTCTGGTCCTTCTAGACTTGGCCCAAAGGGCCCTAAAACCCAGGGATTTCGTGGTGGTCTTCAATGACACCACCATGGAGATCACGCCCACCTACCAAGCTGTAGAAAGAGCAAAGAAAAGATACCCCCAGGTCTCTTTTTTTACCTCTCGCTGTTCCATGGACGCCAGAGAGACTTGGCGCCTGTTGGGCCCACCCAGCAGGATCCACCGCTGGTGCTGTTCCGTTCACAAAAGCGCCCCCCATCTCCTCCTCATGAGAGAGCTCGTTGGAAGGCCAGATGCCCCTGTACTGGTCTTTGACGGAGTGCGCATGGCTGAAAGCTCCTCCCGCCAGGGATACCAGAGGTTCATCCAAGGGGGGAAACACTCAACTCAGACCAACACCAGACCCATTCTCAGGTGGAGCAGTACTGAGGTGTTTCTGTACCTGCTTAGCCGAAACCTCCTTCTAAACCCCGCTTACCGCTTTGGTTTAGTGCGTGTGGGCTGTTCCGTGTGTCCCTTCGCCTCCGGCTGGTCGGGGGCCGTGTGCTGGAAGGCCTTTTACCAGGACTGCGAGCCTTTTTTAGAAATCCTCATGGACTATGCCCAAGCCCTGGGACGCAGATCCCAGGAGGAGAAACTAGAATTCATAGCCAGCCAGGCCTGGGCGGCCAGGGCTGGAGGACGGTCTTTGGCACCCACCAGGGTGTTCATAGATGGAAAATCCTCCCAGGTGCTTATAAAAGGAGGAAGACGCTCTACATACCTCCAGTGGCTAAAGACCCTAGGACCACCCCTCTACTCCGGCAACGGTGCAGTGGAAGTCCAGAGAGAAAACCTCAACTTAAAGCTGACCATAGAAGAAAAGGGCCAGGAGCTCAAAGTGAAACTTAAAAGAGAAGTCCCAGATCCAAACATTAAACACCGCCTTGCCGCCATCGCCCACAAAACGGCCTATTGCGTGGGATGCAGGGTGTGTGAGGCCGAGTGTCCCTCAGGAGCCCTCTCTGTGAACGGCACCGTGAAGATAAACGAAGAACTGTGCCTCCACTGTCTGTGGTGCCTGGTCTTTGAAGAAAGAGGCTGTGTAGCAGCCAAAACTTTGAATCCAGGAGACATTAACAGGGGGAATAAAACCATGAGAGGATTAGACAGGTATAAAGGTTTTGGATTGAGAAGTGAATGGCTCAAAGAATTCTTTAAAGACCCCCAAGGCGTGTGGGAAAGCGACACTTTGGGGAACCGCCAAAAAGAGGCTTTAGTAGCCTGGTTAAGAGAAGCAGAAATCATGGACAAAAACCGTCGGCTCACCCCCACAGGTACCGTCCTCCAGGTATGGGGCACAGAAAACCCGGCAACTTGGTGGGTGATCATAGTCAACCTGGCAAGAAACTCTCCAGTGATCCGTTGGTTCCTCACAAATGTAGGATGGGGAGAAAACCTCGTCAAAAAGCAATTGGTAGAGAGGATGGGAGACTCCATGAAGGAGAGAACCAGAGAGAATGCCGTCAACGCCCTCATGGGCCTCTTCGAAAAAACCCCTCTAGGCCAGTTGGCACCAGTTTACAAAGAAAAGGGAAAAAGAATCCTTTACAAAAAGGGGGTTCAGCAGGTTCCCCAAGAGGTGCTCCTTTACAGCCTCTACCGCTTTGCCGAGGCAAGGGGCCGCTATCACATGGAAATGAAAGAACTCTACGACAACGCTGAGGAAGGGCCATACACCATTTTCGGCATTCCTCCAGAGCACTTGAGGAAAGGCATCAGGGGACTGGCTGAAAGCCACCCCGACTTCCTTAAGGCAGATCTGGTAAGGGACCTGGAAAACATCTACCTCTCCCCTCAGAGATCATCTTTGGAGGTGATCAGTACCCAATGAAAACCTGGACAGGGTATAAAGGATGGAGCAAACATCAGCACTTCGGCTTAAGAAAAGAGTGGCTGGATCTCTGGCTGGAAAGGCCCATAGACTGGGAAAAGAAAGGGGCCCTGGGCAACCGCCAAGTAGAGTCCCTCAAAGTGTGGCTGAGAACCACAGGGTTAGTGGACCGCCAGGGGTTGGAAACGCCCCTGGCCCTGGTCTTCCGTGAAAGGGGTAGCTCGTGGCTGGAAGGTTGGCAAATTCTATGGGTAAACACTGTCTTCTCCTTTCCCACGGCCCGCTGGTATGTGAGCACTTTCCACCATGGAAAATGGAAAATAAAAGACCTCCAGCATGCCCTCCAAGAAATCCTACCCCACCACTCGCCAAGGACAGTTTATAACTCCCTGCTAGAGCTCGTGGGCCTTTTGGAGAAAACACCCATTGGAAAAGACCTGGGACAAGGAGAAGTTTTGAGGGAAAAAGGAAGAACTGGAAGAACTGTAACCCGAAAAGGCCTGCATTATCCTTCTTGGGCAGCCATCAAAAGAGCCCTCCAACTCCTCAAAAAGGAGACAAGCAGCGACCTCATACCCTTTGACGACTCCCTATTACTACCATGGAAGATTTTCGCATCGGACCGCCAGTATGTAATGGGAGAAATAGCAATGTCTGGGGAAACAAAAATAGAAAACAAAGCCATTAGGCTATTATTTTAGGGAGTTAAGAGACATGTGGTATTATTCAGACTACATAAAAATTAAAACAGACCTGGTAGATGTTTATTCGGAAGAAACCGACAAGCAAAGTCCCCACAGGTGGAAGGCCTTCATTCCCCACGACAGCTTCAGAGAGCTTCTGAGCGATCTTTTGCCTGCTCTGGAAAGGGGCAACCCAAACACAACCAAGTCTTTGTGGATCTATGGGTCTTATGGCACAGGAAAAACCTTCGCCTCTTTCACTATCAAGCACCTTTTGGAAGACAATCCTGCTGAAGTTAAAGCATACTTAGAAGCATACGATAAAACCAGAGACCTTGCCAGTAGGTTCC
>QNCA01000275.1 GCA_003644325.1 Planctomycetota bacterium | reverse complement strand
GCTGTTTCACAACACCTTACGGTGACGGTCACCAATCTACGATCCGTTCCGACAAGGTCGGAACGGCTCCGTAATTGGTGACAGTCACCGAGGTTAACAAAAACTCAGTCAACTTGAGTATTTATTGAGTCCCGTATATTCAAAGGGACATGCGTCGGGAAGGCCCGTACGGGCCATCTACGAGCCGGCCCCCAACTGCGTCGGGGTCGGCGTCAGCGGCGAAGACCTGCACGCCGGATTTGCACGGAACACGGCCGGCCGCGCGCGGCATCATTCTCCTCATATCGCCTTTCCCGGCTCCGGTTTGCTCTCAATGGCGCAACCATATCAGAAATCCCGCCACCGGTCAAGACACGGCCCGAGGGGATGCCTGCATGAAACTTCTTCCCTGGCCGCCGCCTCCGTGCTAGAATATCGTGTCCGGTCCTTTTGGCGAAACGTACGACAATTGATGGAGGGGGGATGCGCGCACTTTTCGTAAACTCGCCCATACGGCTTAACGCCCCGCCTAACTGCATACCTTACGGGTTGGCAACCATTGCCGCCGTGCTGAGGGATGCGGGCCATTACGTGGAAATACTCGACCTCAACGCGCTCAGGCCGGACGAGGAGGCAACACTCCGGCTCGTGCGGCGCGGCCGATGGGACCTCATCGGCCTCAGCGGCCTGATAACGACCTACGCTCACCAGAAGAGGCTCGCCCCGTTGCTCCGCGAGTTCCACCCGCAGGCGTTTCTGATTACCGGGGGCGGACTGGTCACATCCATACCCGAACTGGTCATGGAAAAGATTCCCGTGGACGCAGGGGTACTGGGTGAGGGGGAGATAACGGCGCTGGAACTTGTTGAAGCGCTGGAGCAGGGCCGAAGTCTCGGAGATGTCGACGGACTGGTCTGGCGGGAGGGGACCGAGTTGCGTTTCAGCAGGCCCCGGAAGAATATAAGGGACCTTGATTCGCTGCCCGTGCCCGCGTGGGACCTCCTCCCGATGGACATTTATCTGCGGAATCCGATATGGGGCGGCAGGGCGGTGAATTCATCGGATTTCCCCTCCGACATAAGGGTAAACAGGAGCATGAACATCATCTCAAGCAGGGGCTGCCCTTACAGTTGCAAGTTTTGCTACCACTTGTTCGGCCAGAGCAAGTACCGCTTTCGCTCACCCGGCAACATCATCGGCGAGATACGCCTGCTGGCGGAGCGCTACGGGGTGGATTTCGTCGGGTTCGTGGATGACAATTTCATGGCGTCGTCCCGGCGAGTGGTGGAATTTTGCGAACTTCTGGAGAGAGAGCCTTACAAAGTGTGGTGGGGCTGCCACGGACGGGCGGACTCGGCCCGGCCGGCGCTGCTGGAGCGCATGCACGAGGCGGGCTGTGTGTGGATAGGTTACGGGATTGAATCGGGCAGCCAAAGAATACTGGAAGCGATGAATAAGAACCTGACCGTGGCGCAGGCGGAGGAGGCGATACAGGCCACGCGCAGGGCGGGAATTTTCGCAAACACAACGTTTATATACGGTTGGCCCGGCGAAAACGCGGAGTCCGTCCGCGAGACCGCCGACTTCAAGCGGCGCTTGGGCATAGAGGCGGGCTCGTTTTTCGCAACGCCTTATCCCGGTACGATGCTCTTCGAGGAAGTACGTGACCGCTTGGGCGAACTGGAGGATTTCGTGCTGAAACTGGACAACGCCACGGAGTTTGTTGTAAATCTAACCGAATTAAGCGATGACGAGTATTTCGCGCTGAAAGACGTATATGACGGCAAAAAATCTCCCGAGCAAGTCGCTCAATTACATAACCCCCGATAGCGCTGGGGCTTAGTGCGCAACGGGGCGAATGGAGAAACGCCGGGTCCATTCAAGCAGACAAATCCTCAACCATCGCGGAAGGATATGGGAGTCACCGAACACGCTCCAGCCCCCCTCGCGAGCACGCGACGTTATCTCATATATGATACGGAGATAGGAGCAATACAGGCCGGGGCAGGCGGACCTGACGTAAGATGAAACTGACCTCCTCTTGAAAAAACGGGCAATAAACAGTCCTAAATTTCTCAAGTTGACTGACTTTTTCTGGATGATGGTGGGTGCTTGATTATAATCTGCCGTTTCATAACACCTTACGGTGACAGTCACCAATCTACGATCCGTTCCGACAAGGTCGGAACGGCTCCGTAATTGGTGACAGTCACCGAGGTTAACAAAAAGTCAGCCAACTTGAAAAGATTCAAGATTCAAGATTCAAGACTCAAGATTCAAGATTCAAAATTCAAAATCCTGGAAGTGGTCGGCAA
Source organism: Planctomycetota bacterium (assembly GCA_003644325.1). Taxonomy (GTDB): domain Bacteria; phylum Planctomycetota; class B129-G9; order B129-G9; family B129-G9; genus B129-G9. Next base: position 1,364 of record QNCA01000275.1, on the reverse strand, counting down.
CGAGCGAAAAGTAAGGGCAAGTGGGGTTGCCAAGTCGTCCATTGTCAGGCATCTGCCATCCGCCATCCGAGAAACCCCGGCGCACGTTCCTATTCTTCCCGCTACTCCTTGGTATCGCCCCGCGCGAAGATGCTGGCCACGAAGTTGAGCACGTCGGTGGCGCAGATGTCGCAGTAACCGTAGTTCTTTATCATGCGGCTCTTGACGACGTTTATCTTTTCCTGCGTTTCCTTGTCCACGACGCTGGATACAAGACTGGTCAGTTTGATGGTGTCTTTCTGGTCTTCGAACAGTTTCAACTCCAGCGCCTTGTGCAGGCGTTCGTTTGTCCTGTAGTTGAAGGTCTTGCCCTCGATGGCCAGCGCCCCGATGTAGTTCATTATCTCTCTGCGGAAGTCGTCCTTGCGGCTCTCGGGGATGTCTATCTTTTCCTCGATGGAGCGCATCATCCGCTCGTCGGGGGCCTCGTCCTGGCCGGTGTACTTGTTGCGCACCTTTTCTTTCTGGGTATATGCCTTGATGTTGTCGATGTAGTTGGCGCACAGGCGGCTTATCGCCTCTTCGTCCGCGCTGATGGCGCGCTGGACCTCGTTCTTGACGATGTCCTCGTATTCCTCCTTCACGACGGCGAGCAACTCCTTGTAGCGTTTCCGCTGCTCTTCGCTGGTTATCAGTGAGTGGTGCGCCAGGCCCCTTTCCAGTTCATTCATTACCATGAACGGGTTTACGCAATCTTCGGACTCATCGCTCACCAGCGCGTTGGAAATCTTGTCCTGGATGTATCGGGGGCTGATGCCCTCCATGCCTTCGCGCGGGGCCTCCTCGCGCAACTCGCTTATGTTGTCCTCGGTGAAGCCCGGCAGGCTCTTGCCGTTGTAAAGTTTCAACTTCTGCATCAGGGATAACTGCGCCTTCTTGGGCGGGCTGAGCCGCGTGAGGATAGCCCACATCGCCGCCATCTCTATCGTGTGCGGGGCGATGTGCTTGCCCTGGATCTTCTCGTTGTTGTAATCCCGCTCGTAAATCTTTATCTCGTCGTCGAGTTTCGCTATGTAGGGTATGTCTATCTTGAGCGTCCTGTCGCGAAACGCCTCCATCAGTTCGTTGTTCTGGAGTTTGCGGTATTCCGGCTCGTTGGTGTGGCCGATGATGACCTCGTCGATGTCGGTCGCGGCAAACTTCTTGGGCTTGATTACGTGCTCCTGCGATGCGCCGAGCAGGTCGTACAGGAACGCAACGTCCAGTTTCAGCACCTCGATGAATTCTATCAGCCCCCTGTTGGAGATGTTGAATTCGCCGTCGAAGTTGAACGCGCGCGGGTCCGAGTCCGAGCCGTACTCCGCTATCTTGCGGTAGTTGATGTC
>QNCA01000274.1 GCA_003644325.1 Planctomycetota bacterium | reverse complement strand
ATGTATTGGGCCGCCAGGTCGATTTTTTCTTTAAGGTCAGTCACCTTTTCCTCCGGTTTCACAGGTTCAAAGGGGCGATGGGACGTTGTCGGATTGTCCGGTGTTCCGTCAATTTTCTTCCAGTGCGTTAAGACGCTTTGGGGATGTGCGACCAGGGGGCAGACCCTTTCCGTCGCTTCGCTTCTCCTCAGCGTCTGACCCTCTCGCGGCCGGCCCGAGGCGCTGCAAGAGTTCATCGGCGGATATGCCTCTCAGGCGCAGGCGCTTCAGGGGGGATGTCGATCCTTTGACAATTGTAATGTCATTTTTGCGAAGGGCAAGGGTTTCGGCAAGAAACTTGATTAGGGCCTTGTTTGCCTTGCCCTTTTCGGGCGGCGCCGCGATGGTCAGCCGCACCCTGCCGTCGTACTCCCCGGCAACGGCCGTGCGCGAAGAGCCGGGTATCACCTTTACCTCAAACTCGACACCTTCGCCTTTGTCTTCGACTCGAATCAATGTTTGTCTTCCTGAAGCGCTTCCAGTTTGTCCTTGATCTCGTCGCGGAATTTTCCCGTCGCGATTATCCTGTCGTGTAGTTCCTTGTCTTCATGTCCTTCTTTGAGCAGGCGGAAGTATTTCTCTTTCATCCTGTTTTCCAGCGATATGACCTTTCCGAGCAACTTGCCGACGTAGGGTTCCAGCCTGTCGCCGTATCGAGACGGCAGCGTACTCGCCAGGTCGGACATTGCATCATAGCCCAGTTTCAATGTCTTAATGCTCTCGCCGCACTTCAGGCACAGGGCGGCAGCGCCCAGTTTCTCGGAATCGTTCCTGAGGTTGTCCGCGGCGTACTCAAACAAAAAGGAGAGATCCGTGTTCACGTCTTCGCGCAAAAGGTCGCTCCATTTGAGGTCATTCGCCAGACCTGCCAGTTTAATCGAGTCCGCATCTATTCTTTCGATTGCCTTTTTCCACACCGGCAGCGTTACGGGGCGCCATGACATGGCCGCGTTTACCGATCTCGCGATCGCTTCCAGGAAATCGTGCAGCCCCCGGATTTCCTCGCGTAACGCCTCGTAATCCTTTTCTATTTCTTTTATGATATCGTTGTCTTTTTCGAATTCATCGAGTTTATTGAGCGCCGCCGTCACCTGGAGACTGTTGCCCAGGTCCTCGACTTGCCGCTTGAGTCGCTCGAATTTCGAGATTAACTGACGGCGTTCCGCGTCCAACTGCGCGGTCTCGAGGGTGGCCATCGCCCTGTTGACCAGGCGCTTGAGTTCGTGATGGCTGACGGCCCGGGGAAGGTTTCTCAGAACTTCCGCGGCCGCATCGTACTCGCCCCGCTCCACGAGGTCCTGCACTTCCCTGCGGATGCGCTGCAATTCCTTCATCTGCGCCGCCAGCGACTCGATATTGTCCTTCAGTTTGCCTTCGCCGTATCTCGCCAGGAACCCGTTCATGGTCTTGTAGATATCCGCGAAGGTATCGTACATTTTTCTCTTTTCATCGTAATCTGCCTTGTTCAATTCGGCCATTATCCTGCCGCGCACTTCGGAGTAATATTCATTTTCCGCCTTCCCTTCGATGTCTTCTTCACTGACAGGCAGGCCAAAGTATTTTACCAGGAGCGGGAACTGGTTCTTTGTCGCTTCCAGGTGGTTTCGCGCCTGCGCGTACTGCCTCGACTTCAAGGCGCCCTTTATCACCTCGCCCATCGCCTCGAAGTCGCCCTTTTGTTCCAGCGCCCCTATCAGGTCCTTGTATTCTTCCACCTTTTCGCGGGCGTCTGATAGTGTTTTCTCCATGGCAGGCGACGATAGTTCCTTATACCGTTCATTCTTTTTTTCCAGTACCGCGCGGAACTTCGCCTGGATTTCCGCGGCCTTTGTCAGAACCTCGGCGCGATTCCTCGCTTCAAATGCCTCCGCGCCGGACAGCATCTTCCGAAGATCGTCCTCTGCCTCGCGCAGCCTGGCCCTTCTCTCTATTCTCTCCTTTCCGCGCTTTGCTGCTGCGACGGCTTCCCGGTCGTTCGGGAATAACTCTACCAGCAATTCGTACATGTCGGCGGTTCCCGCGTCTTCGGCCCGTTTGATGAGGATTCCCTTCAGTTCCTTCAGGGTTTTTCTCGCGTCGGTTTGTGCTTCCTCTGTATCGGCGTATCGGCTTTGCACTTTTTTGCAGATGTCGACAGCGCCTCTTATATCGGTGAATGCCATCTCCCTGGCTCTTAACAAGTCCTCGAGCCACGGTTTGTGTCGCACCGATTTTATCGCGAATACAATAAGCGCCAAGACCGCGGCCAGCCCCAGCAGCAGGCCGGCGATGCCGGCGACCCTGCGCACTTTCTTCCAGGGGATCTTTTTGCGCGGCCGGGGGGGCGGCTTCGGGGCCTTTAATATCGGCGGGGCGATACGGGGCGGCGCTTCCTCTATCTCCGGCGGTTCTTCTTCCAGCAACAGCGGTTCCTCCGCCTCCTCCCGGGAAGAGGCGACATTCTCGGGCACAACGAGCTCTGGTGTTTCAGACGACGGCGACTCCGCCTCGAGTTCGAGTTCGTAGCCGAACGCCTGGAGGCTGCTCAAGTCGCTTATGACCTCCGTGGCGCTCTGATACCTTTGCGCCGGGTCCCTGGCCATCATGCGCTGGATTACCCGGGCGATGGAATCCGGCACGTCGGGCCGCAACTCCCCGATAGGGCGGGGGTCGTCCGTGATGTGCTTCTTAATTAATTCCTTTACGCTGCCGCCGGTGAAGGGGGTCACTCCGGCGAGCATGCGGTAGAACGTCGCGCCCAGCGAGTAGATATCGGCACGGTGATCGACCTGCTTGCCCCGGGCCTGCTCCGGAGCGATGTAATGTGGCGAGCCGCAGATGCCTTCCCTGCCCGTTGATTGCTCCGCGACTCCGTAGCGTTTCGCCAACCCCAGGTCGCATATCTTTATTCCCCCGTCATCCGTTATCATCAGATTGTCGGGCTTTATGTCCCTGTGCACTATTCCGCGCCGCTCCGCGTACTCCAGGCCCTTCGCCGCTTCGATCACAAATCTTACCGCCCGGTCCACCGGCAGTTGCTTCTCCTTTGCCAGAAGTTCCTGCACGCTGCCTCCGGGCACGTATTCCATGGCGAAGAAGAACTTATCCTGGTCCTTGCCGACGTCGTAGGCCAGCACGACGTTCGGATGCGACAGGCGCGCCGCCGCGCGGGCCTCGTTTATAAACATCGTCGTGAACGAGCGGTTGCTCGCCAGGTCCTCCGAGAGAATCTTCAACGCCACCGGCCTGGCCAGTGACAACTGCGTGGCCTTGTACACCGTTCCCATTCCGCCGCGGCCGATGCGCTTCTCCAGTCGGTAGCCGCCTATTGTCCGGCCCAGCAGGCCGCCGGTTTCCGCGCGTACGGTGTCTTCGAGAACCGATATCAGCGTCTCGCCGACTTGTATCCTGTCGCCTATCCTGAGCCGCTGCTCGGTGACCTTTTTGCCGTTGACGAACGTGCCGTTGCCGCTGCCGAGGTCGGTGAGCAGGTAGCCCTCGGGCACGGGCTCGATCTGGGCGTGGTGGCGCGACACCCGCTCGTCGGCCAGGCGTATCTGGCACGACGGGCTGCGCCCGATCTGCACGGGAGCGTGGGGCAGGCGATAGGTGAGCTCCTTGCCGGAGCCTGCGCGGATTCT
>QNCA01000273.1 GCA_003644325.1 Planctomycetota bacterium | reverse complement strand
GACCTCTGGGCGCGCTACAAGCGCATGTGCGGCTTCGAGGTGCTGCATCCCACCGGCTGGGATGCCTTCGGCCTGCCCACAGAGCAGGATGCGGTAAAGAAGGGACTCCATCCTCGAATCAACACGGCGAAAAACATCGAAAACATGAAGCGCCAGATGATGGAAATGGGCGCGATGTACGACTGGTCAAAGGAAATCAACACCACCGACCCGAAGTACTACAAGTGGACCCAGTGGATATTCCTGCAGATGTTTAAGCGCGGCCTGGCGTACAGGCGGCGCATGTCAATGAACTGGTGCCCAAACTGCAAAATAGTTCTCGCCAATGAAGAAGTCGTCGCCGGCTGCTGCGAGCGCTGCGGAAGCGTCGCGGGCAAAAAGGACGTGATGCAGTGGCTCCTGCGCATCACGAAATACGCCGACCGACTGCTCTACGACCTGGACAAACTCGACTGGGACGAAAAGGTCAAGGTCCAGCAGCGCAACTGGATAGGCCGCAGTGAAGGCGCGGAAGTCATCTTCACGCTCTACTCGCACGACGGCTCCAAAAAGCATGACCTGGCCATATTCACCACGCGGCCCGACACCCTCTTCGGCGCGACCTACATGGTACTCGCGCCGGAGCATCCGCTGGTCATGGAGATAGCCCATCCCGATAGAAAGGCCGAACTGCAAAAATATATCGACTGGGCCGGGATGGAAAAGGAAATCGACCGCGCCGCCGCAATCGAAAAGACCGGCGTCGATACCGGCACGTATGCCGTGAACCCGGTGAACGGCGAGAAAATCCCCGTGTGGATAGCGGATTACGTGATGATGACCTACGGCACCGGCGCTAGCATGGCCGTGCCCGCGCACGACGAGCGCGACTTCGCCTTCGCGAAAAAGTACAACCTGCCCATTGTCGAGGTCGTCTCCAACCCCAGCGCAAAGAAAGACGCTTCGGGCAGTCTCATCGAGGCGTTCGTCGGCGACGGCATCGCGGTCAACTCCGGGCAATTCGACGGAATGCCCACCGCTGAGTTCAAGAAGAAAGTGGTCGAGCACCTGGGTGACAAGGCAAAGGCGACTGTCAATTACAAGATGCGCGACTGGGTGTTTTCCCGCCAGCGTTACTGGGGCGAGCCGATACCGATAATCCTCTGCGACAAGTGCGGCGAAGTGCCCCTGCCGGAGGAGGAACTGCCACTGCTCCTGCCCGAGATAGAGGACTGGAAACCCAGCGGCACCGGCGAATCCCCCCTGGCAAACCTGGCCGACTGGGTAAACACCGCCTGCCCGAAATGCGGCGGACCGGCGAAGCGCGAGACCAACACAATGCCCAACTGGGCCGGCTCCTGCTGGTACTGGATGCGCTACCTGGCCCCCGGCGATGAAAGAGAAATCGCCCCGAAGGAGATCATCGACAAGTGGCTGCCGGTCGATATGTACCTGGGCGGCATCGAGCACGCCATACTGCACTTGCTCTATGCGCGGTTCTGGCAGAGGTTCCTGTACGACATCGGCGTCACAAAACACGACGAACCGTTCCGGCGTCTCTTCGCCTTCGGCATGGTAGTCAAGGAGCCCGACAGGGATTCCGCCTCGATTGACAGAATCGAGCAGGTGATAGACACGCATGAGAAGGCAATGTCCGCAAAGGAGGCGGAAATACTGCGCGGCGCCGTTGCGAAACTCCGCGCCGACGCAAACGACTCCGAAGGCGTGTTCGCCGCGCTGCGCGAAGCAAAGAAAATAAAGGAACCATCGGGGCAGTTCGAGGAGACGGCGGAACTCATCCGCGACCTCTTCAAGGCGCACAAAATGAGCAAGTCCAAGGGCAACGTCGTCTCCCCCGACGAGATGGTCGGGAAGTATGGCACTGACAGCCTGCGCCTGTACGAACTCTTCATGGGCCCGCCGGAGTTGGACACGCTCTGGAGCGAGGCGGGCATCGAGGGCTGCTACCGATTCCTGCGCCGTACCTGGGACGCCTTGCACGGCATCGAAAGATTCGAGGACGAACCGTCCGAGGCGGTCCTGCGCGAAACCCACAAGATGGTGAAGAAGGTGACCGGGCGCATCGACGATTTCAAATTCAACACCGCCGTCAGCGCGTTCATGGAATATCTCAACGCCGTCACCACGGACGGCGCAATCCGCGGCATGGACCGTGAATGCTGCGAAACGTTCGTAAAGTGCCTCGCGCCGTTCGCGCCTCACTTTTCAGAAGAGGTATGGCATACCGTGCTCGGCCGTGATGATTCGGTGCATGCACGGCCCTGGCCGGAGTACGATGCGGAACTCATCAGGGAAGATGAAATCGAGATACCCGTCCAGGTCAACGGCAAGTTGCGCGGCAGAATCACCGTACCCGCCGACGCGGCGGAGGATGCGATCAGGGAGGCGGCGCTGGCCAATGAAAAGGTGCGGGGGCACCTCGCCGGAAAGCAGGTACGCAAGGTCATCCTCGCCCGCGGCCGCCTGGTCAACATCGTCGTTGGCTGACCTTTACCGCGAATTGCACGGGTTTATGCGGATTTCACGGAGGAGTACGACAGATCCATGAATTTGGTGCGGGAATGTGACACACAGATATGTTCTATATTGCGATGAAGCGTACAACTCGCAAAGAGGTCTTCGATACCACCATTATTATGGTGGGCTTATGTTGGAAGAGAGGTTTATCCCGGTACTTGAAGGCTGTTTGGATGGCGTCGCAAAAGAACAAGCCATAAGCCGGGAGGTAAAATGGCAGAATGTGGACTCGAAGCATGCTGAGGCCTTTAGTGGTTTCATGAACGCTTTTTTCGATGAACTTGCCGGCAACTATTTTCGGGTTCGCGTGCTATTTCTTGACCGCTATCTCAAGTCATCCAGGAGGGAAGGGAAAAGGACTGAATACTTTAAGCTTTACTATCACTTTATAACGCGGGCTTTCGGATGGCAATATGCCCCGTTTACTAAAGGAGAGAAGGTATATCTGCGGCTTTTCTTGGACAAGTTGCCGGACCAAGGTGAAACAAAGGAGACTTTTAAGCAATTTCTCAGCAAGATTCCTGAAACGGAAAGGTTTCAGAATGTCCGTCTTGTAATCCCGCCCGATGGGATTTCGGAAATAGATTCTCGCAAGCATCGAATTGCTCAAGCCATCGATGTTATCATCGGCGCCTTGGGTTTCAGAATGAATGATTTTCACAAGGCTAAAAGTTGCGGGAAGATGCGCGGCAAAAGAACCCGGGCAAAAGAGAAGGTCTACAAGGTAATCCAAGAGCGCTTACGAGACTTTGGTGTGAAAAATATCGGTATTAACACTGGTCTGTACGGGAATTGGCAGCGCCTCTGGACCGACCCCATAAGGTTGTGGCGACTTAAGCCAAGGGATTACTCTATTGATTCGCGATGGACAAAGAAATAGCCCCACTGCCTCCTACATAAACCGCTCACGTCAAGCGCGAGACTTCGGAGGCCGCAGAGCTGGAGGTATTATATCATGATAGCGGACTATTGGCAAGGGTTCTAAAACTTTTCTTTGGCTTTCCGGGGTTTGCTCTTTAACACCTTGTAAGGCCGGTGATTACCGTTTGTGGCCACGCATTTTCCCGCAGATATTTTCTACGATTCACTGAAATTGTCCGAAGACGCGGCCGCCTGGTCAACATCGTCGTTGGCTGAAAAATTT
>QNCA01000272.1 GCA_003644325.1 Planctomycetota bacterium | reverse complement strand
GGCTACAAACCGGTCATTTACATAAATACTGTGTCTTCCCTGTGAACCGGCTGCGGATAGCACCAGGAAGGCTTCGTCTATCTGGCCCTCCCAAGCTAGACGTACCGTATCTGAAACGCTGTTCAACTTGCCAGCTTCAACGACTAGGTAGTCTATTGTCGTAGATACCAAACCGACGCGCCGGCCACCCTGGGGCGGTTCGGAGGCTGACACGAGCCGCCATAGCATCATGGTCATCAGTAGGCCAAGACCTGCTGCTACCCAGAGTTTTATTTGCTTCAATCTCTGCGGGCAAGTTTTCTGTTCAGGCATGACTTTAGGGTAAATCTCCATCTAGCAATCGTCTATATAACTGCATCAGTCGATCATTTAGTTTGTCAATATCGTGATGTCTCTCCACATATTCTCTGCCGGCTTTACCCATCGCTGACCAGCTATCGGGATGTTTAACAAGGTGCTCGAGTTTTTCCGCCAGCGCATCCGCGTTGCGCTCGGGGACAAGAAAACCGGACTGTCCGTCCTGAACTAGTTCCGGGATTCCGGCATGCCAGGTGCTTATGACAGGCAGGCCTTGGGCCATCGCTTCCATTAATACAACTGGTATCCCTTCCCGATCGCCGTCCTGAGAGGTCACGCTGGGGGCCAAGAGGATGTCGCCCCATCTGAAGAGTTCCACGACCTCCTCCCGCTGCCTCCAACCGAGGAGATTGACTCTCTCGCCGACCCCTAGCTTCTCGATCAGGTCTGCCATCTCGGGCCGCAGCGGCCCATCGCCGACGATTTTGTAGGTTATATAAGGGTATCGCTTAAGCAAGTTAGCCACCGCCCGGATGCTATACTCCACTCCCTTTTTCTCGACGAGACGGGCGATGGTCAACACATGCACCTCGCCGTTCTCCCTGGGCTGGCGAGGGACAAAAGGGAATCGAGCCAGATCGATACCCATCCGATGAACCACGATCTTGCGGGGGGAGCACCCCAGGCGGATGAGAGCCGCTTTCTCCCTTTCGCTCATCGGCATGATCAGATCGCCGTGTTCGAACAGGGGAGCGAATCCCTTTTTATATCGCTTTTCCCCCGTATACTCGGCCTCGCCGTGGAATGTGGTCACGATCTTTCCTTTGATTGCACCTACCGTTTTCAGCAGGGCAGCCAAGTTGCCGTTCGGACCGAAATGGCAGTGGACGATGTCGTATTCATTGGCCCCTAGAAAGGGGGCAGTCTTGTAAAAGATGTCCAGCGACAAGGCCCGCTTTCCAAACTCGAAAACGTTCAAGGCGTTCAGGATAGGGATTGGTCTCTTCGGAAAATACTGGGCGATGATTCCCGCCGCTTTCGCCAAGCGCATCAGTTTGTTCTTCGGCACCCGCTCGGCAGCAGTGCCGTAGTAGACAGTCCGCTCCAACAAACGGTATCTTTCCACTTCTCTGTGAACGACCGGCTGCCTCCCTGGGCTTTTAGCATAGATCACAATCTCGTGCCCCCGCTCCAGCAGGCCGGTAATCTGATTCAACACGAACGTCTGCGATAGAACGGGGAAATGGTTGACAAGGAAAGCGATTCTCATACCTCTACCTTCGACCGTCACCTTTTGAAGCCAGTAAGGTTTCGATTACTTCCGATATCTGCTCGATCCGGGCCTCCCAACTGTGCTGGGCTGCTAGTTCTCTTCGCGCACGAAATCGTTCCGGTGAGTTGTCGGATAGCGCCTCACGCACGGCCTGCGCAAAATCCGCCGGACCGCGGGCCAGGTGGATGTGTTGGCCAAACTCGCGTGCTGCCGGGAAATCCAGCGAGGCAACAGGTACCCCAGCCGCCAGGTAGTCATAGAGCTTCATCGGGCTGATGTAATCCGCGTGTCGGTTTTGCACATACGGCATCAGTCCCACGTCGAATCCCTTTACATAATACGGAACTTGTGAGCCTTTTACCTGCTTCAGGTAATGCACGTTAGGCAACGCTATCAAGGCCTCCCACGTCTCCAACTGGTTAGCGACCCGCGCATCTCCCAGGAAGACAAGGGACCACTCGGGATGCGCTGCGGCTAAATCCCGGAGCATCTCCAAATCGATTTTGCTGGAGATGAGGCCTATGTACCCCAGCCGGGGCTGCGGGATCGCTCGTAGTTCCTCAGGAGCCCATGGGTCGGATAGGGCGGCGGAATACACCTGAAAGTTGGCTCCGTTAGGGATCAGATATGTATTAGGGTTGGGTTGGCGCTTGGATTCATATAACCTTTTCGAGACCACAATCAGACCATCCACCCGGGCTGCCATCTCCTTTTCAAGGGCCTCGATCCGGCGGTGTCTCTCCGGTGTTACATTGCCGTAGGTGGTGTATTCATCCACAACATGATAGAGGAGCAGCCGAGGTGAGGGGATATCGTCAATCAGATCGACCATGCTCGGACGGTGAAGCCAGACGATGGGCTGTGAGAACCCCAGCTTCCGGAGCACATAGCGAAGATACTGCCGCCGGACAGACGCCGTGAGCTGCCTTAGGGGAAAATGCCCGCTGATAGGTGCCCAAAGGGGGTAGCGGAAGACAAAGAGATTATTCATCACCTTCCGAACGGATGGCCGGCGTAAGTCGGATAGGCGGAGAACGCCCTGGCGGAGCCCTCTCATCGTCTTGCGCAAACTTATTCTTCCTTCCACAAACAGCACTCGGTTCTTGCGAGCGAACATAGACATAAGCTGGTGCCTGGTTCGCCACAGCCCTTCCCAGGTATCGGGGGCAAAGTAGATGATGTCGTATCCCTCTAACATCTGGTTCTTTATCCCTTGCGTATTCTTGCCTCAAGCCGACGGAGGAGCAGGGGGAGCGAGGTTGCTCAGCAGCCGCTTCACACTTCGGGCTGTACGCCGTGCCCTCCGCAGGTTCCTCCGATACACATAGAAATAGAAAGGCGGATACCGACAATCAAACGTCTGAAAGATCACCCAGTACATCGCCCACCGCTCCAAGGGAGATTCAATTTTTCTAACCAGATTATAATTGAACCTGGAGAGGAAGACTCTCCCCTCCCGTCGAATCAGCGGGGCATCCGCCTCGCCAACCAACTCGCACATCAGATCGAGTAGGTATCGGGAGTCTTCACACCAGTGATGGACCTTGGAGGAGAAGGTCATCTCCGCACCGTGCTTTCGGAAACTGGCTTTTACATCCCTAACATCCACTCGGCCAAACCGAGCCGCTAGTTGGACCTCTGCGACGACGTCCTGGAAGAGGTTATGTGGAGAGTGGAACCCGCCAATTTTCCTCAACCGCTCGGTGTTGAAGAGCGTGCTGCAGAGATAGAGCGAGGTCTTTCCCCGGAACCACCCGCGGAAGAATTCCGTGGTGGAGAGCCCGCCTGTCCGGTTGGGCGACTCCTTGAGGACGTTTCCGTTCCCGTCAATGATACGAGTCCCGGTCCGGATGATGCCGAGGTCAGTAGCGTAACCAGCTGTTTCCATACAGGTGGCGATGAAGTCTGTGTCGATCAAGTCGTCGTCCTGGAGCAGTAGAAAATAGTCGCCCCGTGCTTGTTCTAGGCAGAAGTTGAAGTTGCTATTTGGGCCGATGTTTTTCTGTTGCTTGAAGTACCGGATGCGGGGATCCGTGAAGGAGCGCACCACCGCTTCGGTATGATCGGGCGAGCAATTGTCCGAGACGACGACTTC
>QNCA01000271.1 GCA_003644325.1 Planctomycetota bacterium | reverse complement strand
CTCGTACAATACCCACGAACTCTGCCTTGCCATCGACCAATCGATCGCCGCTGGTCGCCCGATAACATTGCCACTTGTGTCAGGCGACGAACCATGCCGGTGAATCCTTATGAATCTCCGACGCACTCCGGTGTCGAAGAATCATCGTGTCCTTTCGGCAAGCGTGCAAAGGTTTTTTGCGGGGCCGGGCGAGAGGACTGGGAAGGATGGGGGGATCAGCGGGCGGGGGCGGAGGCGGAGGCCGAGCAGCTGCTGTCGAGCGTCTCCCGGTAGTTCCAGGGCATCCAGTCCTGCGGGTTCGAGGACAGCTCGCCCGCGTGCCGCTCAAGCTCGGTCAGGTAATCGAACGGATTGGCCCCGCACAGTTCACAGGTGTAGATCAGGCTCATAAAGAGATCGCCAACTTGGGCGCCGTTCTCGGTTTTGTAGAAGAGCGAGTTCTTCCGGTGCAAAATCACTTTCTTCAGGGCACGCTCGCAGATGTTATTGTCCAGCGGCGCTCCCGGCACTCGCAAGAACAGTGTTAGCTTCTCCCAGTGTTTCAACAGGTAGGTGATGGCCCCGCCCAGCGCCGAGTTGGGTTCGACCAGCCGGTCCTCGAACTGTCGGTCGAGCCAGGTATGAAGCTCTTCCATGATCGGACTGCTGTGGGCCTGATGATACTCCAGACGCGCCTCGGGCGACAGATTCCGCTCCCGGACGATCGCGTCGTTGCGGTAGACTGCCGCCAGGGCCTCCAGCACATGGCGGCACTCCTCCGGAAAGCGTTCCGCCACCTCAACGAACTGGCGCCGCCCGTGGGCCAGGCAGTTTGCCACGATCGTCTCCAGCTCGGCAGGCAGATTGCGCGACAATGCGTCACACATTTGGATCGGCGGGGCCAGAGCTGCGGCACGCTCGGCCAGCACGTCCTTCAGGTTCTCGCCCGCGTGCTTCCGGCCGCTGAAGAACAACGCGATCCGGCGGCCTTCGCGCGTCGACACAATGCCCGACGTAAACAGGCCACTGCGAGACTTCTCCTTCGCAATGCCCGCCGCGGCGTCTTCCGCCGAAGTCTTTTGCTTGGCACGCTTGCCCATCAGCGCCAAGATCCTGACCCCGCTATCATCATTGTAGACGACATCACCCTGAGCGCCTTGCCGAAGCAATTCGGCGAAGACCGGCTCCAGATGCCGCGCCTGGGTGTGGATGATGTCCCACTGAGTCGAGGCCGGCAAGGGAATGCCCAGATTCCCTTGCAGGCCTTGCAGGCGATTGAACGGTAACCCACTACCGTACTTCAGCAGAGCGATCATGCTCCCAGCCGTCGCATCGTACTTCCGCGTGCCGATGCCCTCCGGCGGTTCGGCCGTGAATACCTTGCCGCACAGACTGCACCGCAGCTTCTGGAGTTTGTAAACCTGCGCCTGCAGGGGCGACTGGCCGGTGATCCGCACCAGCACACCGGGACGCGACGTCTCGTAGACCGTCCCCTCGCCGCACTCCGGGCAGGCGTCGCCCGGCTGCAGCGATTCGTGTGGCACGTCGATCTTCTCGGCGCCCTCATACTCGTCGGCCCCGTTGCGGCCATGGCCTTGGCGCGGCTTGGGCAGATCGTTCTTGAGTGTTGTTTCCGTGTCCGTTTCGCAGGACGAGTCCGGCCCGGCGCCTTCCTCACAAGACGGCGAAGTTTCGGTGTCCGGCTCGCTGCCGAGCACCGCCTCGGTCTTCTCCGTCTTTACACCGAAAAGTATCTTTCGCAGTCGAGCGATGCTCGTGTTTTTCGCCTTCAACAACTCAAGGAGGCAAACGTACGATTGGAACACCGTCTTGATACTCTCATAGTCTTCGTCGCGGAATTGTTTCGCCTCCGCGCGTCGGAGAACGTCTTCCAGTTCGTCCATGTTCATCTCGACAATCTTCGGTTGCATCCGCATCATCCTACCTGCGACAGCACCCGGCGAAACCTCGATACCGAGGGCAGCCCGGCCTTTCCTTGGCCGGGCAGTTGGCCCACGGCTGATCGGCCAAAAGCATAGCACGCGGTCCCCAAAAGCGCAAGAGCAATTTGGCACGATTCCTTCGTGTCAATCAGTCGGACGGAGCGGACGCCATACCGGCGCCGCCTGCGTGGCTTCGGGATTACCTGCCGAGAGAAGGACCTGCAGCTGGTGTGCCGCCAGCGTCTTGGCCGCCGCGGTGGCGCTGGCCGGCCACCAGGAAAATCGCCCGCTGGAGAGCCGCTTATGGCAGAGCCAAAATCCCTGGCCGTCATAGACCAGGATCTTTAACGCCGTCGCCCGCCGGTTGCGGAATACGAAGACCCAGCCCGTGAACGGGTCATACCCGAGCGCCTCTTCGCACAGCCGGGCCAGACCGTCGATCCCCTTGCGGAAATCCGCCGGCTCGACCGCCACGACCACCCGCATCTGAGGCGTGATTTGGATCATCCGTCCAGACCCCAGAAGCTCCGGCTCAGTGCCGCCAGGTCCGGCGGCGCGATGCCTTTCAGATGGACCCGCATCGTGGACCCGCCGACGTCTTCCAACTCCAAAGTGCATTCGCACGTCCCGGCCCATGCCGGAGAGGGCAATTCGAGGAATGCCGCCGAGGCGGTCCTCGGAGATGCACTGCTAGCAGTGGCAGCAGGCGTTGCCTCGACTCGTTCTTTGAGCGAGTAGTAGTCGAGCCGTAACGCCCTGGCGGTCCGATGGATTCCATACGTGCCGGCCATCTTCACCGCCGCTGCCCACAGAGGGTCAGGGATTCGGGCCGAGCGAGACTTCCTCGCCTGACGCCAATTCTGGAATCGCCGCCGAACACCCTCCAGTCGAGCAGGAAGCCCGCGTGTCTTCTTGGTATCCATCTGCTGTCCTCCACAAGGTTCTGCGCCCACAGCCGACGATACCATACCGGTCAAAATGATTCATACACGCTTGCCGAAAGGACACATACCCTGGGACGGTGTGTGGCAAATTCCTCTGGCGCGATAAATAGGGGTTTTGTAGAATCTGGGCAATGTTGGTTTCCTTCCCCTAGCACGGAGGTGAACAATGCCGGATGCGTTGCCCAGATTGGATCGAGAGAAGCTGATGCAGGAGTTGCTTGCGGAGGCGGAGCGGACGGTCAATGAAGTGGCCGACGCGGTGGACGACGCGCCGGGAGGTCGCGTTATTCGCGATAGCGAAGAGAAGGCACGCGACTCGCTCGACCGGTTTCGTCGGGTGGTTTACGAGCGGGTCTTGCAGGCGAAGGTGGATGCGGCGGAAGCCGCTTTTCCCCCCTCCGCCCAGCGCGGCGACGGGCAAGAGGAAGCGTCATAAAGGTCGGCAGCCCTACAGCGTGCTGACGATCAATGGCCGGGTGCGTTTGCGTCGCGTGCGTTGGCATTGCCCGGAGGAGGGGAGCGAGTCGCCCATCGACCGCTTGCTCGATCAAACCGAGCGGACGATCAGCGAAGGGGTGCGGGAGATGGCCTGTCGCGTCAACCAGGGGGCGTCGAGTTTCGCCAAGGCGGCCGAGGATTTGTCGCGTACGGCGCATATCGACGTGAGCAAAGAGACGTTGCGGCAACTGGTCGAGGGGGAGGGCAAAGCGGTGGTCCAGGCGATGCGGCAGGGGGAGCTTGCCCCCGATTGGTCGGCGACCGACTGCACCACGCCGCAGCAGACCACCCGGGTCTACCTCGGCTGCGACGGAGTGAAGGTGCCCCTGGTGACCGACGAGGAG
>QNCA01000270.1 GCA_003644325.1 Planctomycetota bacterium | reverse complement strand
GCCCGTTCCGGGTCCTCGCCCTGAGGACCCGTCAGGGTCCGAACGGGTAATTAGTGACAGTCACCGAGGTTGGCAAAAGTCAGCCAACTTGAGCAATTAGTGACGGTCACCTTAGGACCCGGCCCCTCGCTCGGGAACACCCATTGACTTCAACGAGCGCAGTACTATCCGCGATGCGGCCGGCGCGGCGACCGTGCCGCCGTAGTATCGTCCTTTCGGCTCGTTCATGACGACCAGGACGCATATCCGCGGCTGCTCCACGGGGGCGAACGCGACGAAGTAGCCCACGTGCGTCGAATGCGAGTACTCGCCGCGCACCGCCTTCTGGGCGGTGCCGGTCTTGCCGGCCATCCTGTACTCCTTCAGCCGCGACCTGTGGCCGGTGCCCCTGGGATCGGAGACGACGCCTTCGAGAACGGTCCGCATCCGTCGCGCGGTCTCCTCACTCATCACGCGCACTCTTTCATCATTGCCCGTTTCCCGGATTACGTTGCCGTCGTCATCGACGATGGCCTTGACGATCCTGGGTCTGACCAAGAGGCCGCCGTTGGGGATGGCGCAGAAGGCGCGCACCAGTTGCAGCGGGGTGACGGCAATCTCCTGCCCGAAGGGCACGGAGGTGGTGCTGTAACCGGTCCAGTCCCTTGCGGCGGTGACCCTGCCACCGACCTCGCCGGGCATGTCAACGCCGGTGGGTTCGCCGAAACGGAAACGCCTGACCCAGGGGCGGAGTTTCATGCCGTTCTCGTCGAGGAGCACGCCGAACCACGCGGCGCCCCTGTTAGAGGACCTCACTATCACGTCGCGCATCGACAGCCAGCCGGAGGCGTGGTCGCCGATGGTGCGGCCTCGCACGGGCCCGAAGCATTTGAAAGACGTATCCAGCGTGGCCAGGCGCTCCTCCAGCACGGCACAGCCGATGAGCGGCTTGAAGGTGGAGCCGGGCTCGTACGAGTCCGTGACGGCGCGGTTGCGCCGGGCGGATTCGGGATACGCACAGGGGTCGTTCGGGTCGAAGTCCGGCAGGTTCGCCATCGCAAGTATGTCGCCCGTATATGGGTCCATCACGATAGCGGTGGCGGAAGCCGGTTTCCACTTATGAAAGGCGGCCCTCAACTCTTCTTCGACGATACGCTGCATTCGGCTGTTGATGGTCAACAACAGGTTTCCGCCTTTTTTCGCGGGCACTTCCCTGCAACCGGGCAACTTCAGCCCGTTGCCCAGCGCATCCACGACCAATTCCCTGTAGCCGGGCTCACCCCGGAGTATTTCGTCGTAATAGAGTTCGAGACCTTCGAGACCTTTGTTCTGCAGATTATTCTTGTCCACGCCCGTGATGCCCAGCACGGTGCCGAGCATTCGTCCCTGCGGGTAGACGCGTTTCGGCTCGTCCTTCAGCGTAAGCCCCCCGGCATTCAGGGCCCGGACCGCCTCGGCCTGTTTATCGGTGAGGTGCCTCGCCAGAAGCACGTAATACCTGGGCCTGCCGTCCGGCAGGGTATCGTCCCTGAGCATCGCCAGCAGGGCGTCGCGGTCCATGTGCAGTATTTCCGAAAGCCGGCAGGCAAGAGATTCCCTGTCGATTATCTGCCGCGGGTTCGCGGAGAGCGCCGGCCGCAGCACGGTAGTCGCCAGGAGGGTCTTCCCGGTCCCGTCCATGCAGAAGATATCGCCGCGCGGCGGCAGTTCTTCTATTACGGTCTTGTACTGTCGCTGTGCTCTCTCACTGAACTCCTCGGAAGACAGTATCTGTATCTGATAGAGGCGTCCGACAAGCAACAACAGCGCAACCGCTATGGCGGCTGTCACGGTGACAGCTCTGCGTTTCTGGCTAACATCCAGAGACATTGTTTACCCTTAACGGCGGACATTCCCTACATCGTGCCGGCGGAAACTACGGCCTAATTCTTTCTGGGTCTTGGAACCAGGTATATCTCGACTCGCCGGTTCTTCGCCTTTGCCTCTTTGGTGTCGGCCGGATCAACCGGCACGGTGTAGGCATAAGAGGCGATGGATATCCTGTACTGCTCCCAGCCTCCGAGTTCCCGGAGGTACCTCCTGACGGCATTGGCGCGTGCCGCGCCGAGCGTCCAGTTGTCGTCGAACTTCGCGGCGGAGTGCTTTATCGGGTCGGTGTCCGTATGGCCGTCGATTCGTATGAAGTCGATATCGAACTTGCCGGCCTTGAGGACCTTGTTGATTCCCTCCTGCAGGTTCTGCAAGGCGAGTTTCCCCTCCTTCTTTATGAAGGTCTTGCCGGAATCGAACAGGATGTCCCCGCTCAGGGGCACGGCGACGCCCCCGCCGAGCAGTTTCGCGCTAAAGCCGCTCCTGACGAGTTCGTCGCGCAGGCGTTCGTTTTCGGACTTCTGGTCCGCCAGGCGCCGCTCCAGTTCGCTGAGTTCCCTTTGCTTGGCGGCGAGATCGGCCGCGATGCGGTCGCGTTCGCTGCGGATGCGAGCAAGGTTAGAGAGATCGCGCTCGAGCGCCGCCATGGTTTCATGCAGTTCCTTTATGCGCGCCTCGAGGGCCTCCTTTTCGCTGACCAGTCTGCCACGCTGGGCCTTCAGTTCATCAAACCTGTCAACCGGCACGCCCGACTGGCAGCCGACGACAAGCAACGGAAGGCCGAGAGCCGCCGTCGCAATGCACAACATTAATGCTTTCTGCATAATCCCCTCCATTAAAAACAGGTTCAAAAGTTTCAAAGTGTTAAGGTTGTCGAGACTTGGGTGCGGGAACGATGAATATCTCCACGCGGCGGTTTGCGGCCTTGGCCGCTTTGGTATCCCCGGAGGTTGCCGGCTCGGTGTAAGCGTAGGATGCGATGTACATCTTGTAGCCATCCCAGCCGCCGACTTCCTTAAGGTACGCGCGCACCGCGTTGGCGCGCGCCGCGCCCAGCATCCAGTTGTCTTTGTACGTCCGGGCGTGCTTGATGGGGTCGGTGTCGGTGTGGCCGTCAATGCGGATGTACTCCACTTCGAAGCCGCCGGCGGTCAGCACCTCCTTGATTTTTCCCTGCAATTTCTGCAGGACACGCTTTCCCTCCTTCTTTATGAAGGTCTTGCCGGAGTCAAAGAGGACGTCGCCCGCCATGGGCACGGCCACGCCATTACCCCGGATGGTAGCAGCGCCCAGGGTGTCGGCGAGCGCCTTCTTGAGGCGCCTGATTTCTTTCTCGCGGCTGTCGGCCTCCGCCGCCCACTGCCTTTCGCGTTCCTCAAGGGTACGGCGGGTTTCTTCCCTCGTCTTTTCGAGATCCGCAAGGGCCTGGAGCCTTTCAAGCCTCAAGCGGTCGAGGTCGGCCTGAAGGGCGGCCTTCTCCGCCTCGGCCTTTTCCCAACGTTTCTTGTTGAGGTATTCCTCTTCGGCCACGCCGGACTTGCAACCGGCCGCGAGAACGACCCCTATCGCCAATGCGCCCGCCAGAATAATCCCGAATTTGGTTTGCATTTTCCCCTGTCCGTAAATGATCGATTGAATGCGATTCCACCGCGAGTCATGAACATCAGGCAATCATCTTGACCCCTTCCGCCCGCAGTTCGTAAGCCCTCTCTCGTTGACCATTGTGCGCGGTGAGTTCGGCGACCGCATCAGTTGCCTTGCAACTTGTACAGGACTATGACCTGCCTGGGATGAAGGTCCTTTTCATTCTTGACCAGGCCCAGGCCGCGGTTGAGTTCGTACAGACCGCGCCATTTCCCGCCGTGGCCCAGTTGCCTCTCGG
>QNCA01000269.1 GCA_003644325.1 Planctomycetota bacterium | reverse complement strand
GTTTCTCGCTTGAATGTTTGGTTCATTCCGAATAACATACCTCATTCGAAAATGCACCGGAAACCTTTACTGGGATGTCTCACCGCAAAGGCGCGAAGATCGCAAAGACAGTCCCGAGATGATAATTTACAGGACTTGTATGCTCAAATCATTCTGAATCTTTAGCAACATACTTCCTTTTACTAATGGTTTGAGGTTTTTTGATTCTCTATCGCCTTTGCGTTCTTTGCGTCTTGGCGGTGAAATTTGCTGTGAGAAACGCGGGTCGGAAACGGTGTCGATTTTACTGGACATAGCATACGGCGCGGGACTGGCCGCGGCGTCGCCTTACCTGGCCTTTAAGTTGCTGACGGACAGGCGCTGGCGCGGCGGGGTCGGGCAGCGCTTCGGCAGGATACCGGCGCGCGAGGGCGACGCCCCGTGCGTCTGGTTCCACGGGCCGTCCGTGGGCGAGATACTCGCCGCGAAGCCGCTCGTGACGATGCTGAAAGAGCGCATGCCCGAATGGGACGTCGCCATCTCGACCACGACGCCCGAGGGCCGCGCACAGGCCGAAAAGCGCTACGGCAATCATCCCTTCCTGTTCCCGATGGACCTCACCTGCACCGTGGGGCGGGCGCTGGACAGAATCCGCCCGGACTGCGTCGTGTTGATGGAGCGCGACCTGTGGCCGAATTTCCTGTCGTTGCTGGGCAAGCGCGGCATACCCGTTCTCGTCGCCAACGGCATCGTGAGCGAGAGCATGGTGCGGCGCTTCCGCCTGCTCAACAGATTCTTCGGCGGGACTGGCGCGCGCAGGACCCTTGAGGAGATAGCGGCCTTCTGTGTGCAGAGCGAACTCTACGCCTCGCGGCTGGAAGACCTGGGCTTGGCGAGGGAGAAAATATGCGTGACAGGCAGCATGAAATATGATAGTCTCCGTGACTCCTTTCCTCCGGAAAAACAGGCGGCGCTCAGAAAATTGCTGCAACTGGAGGAGCGTGACTGGCTGCTTGTGGCGGGCAGCACGCACCCGGGCGAAGAGCAGGCCGTGCTCGACGCGTTTGCGAAACTGCGGCGCAAATACGACAACCTCCGCCTGGTGATTGTCCCCCGGCACATCAACCGCGCGGCGGAAGTGGAGCGGGCGATAGCCGAGAAGGGCTATCCGAGTTTTCGCAAGACCACTCTCGATGCCGGAGGAGTTGAAGCGGGAGCCCTGAAGGATGCCGTGGTCGTCGTGGACACCATCGGTGACCTCTTGGGTTTTTATTCAATCGCGTCGGCGGCGTTCGTGGGGGGGAGCCTGACCGACCGTGGCGGCCAGAACATGCTGGAGCCGGTCGCGCTGGGCGTGCCGACGCTCTTCGGTCCCCACGTGAAGAACTTCCAGGACAGCGCGGACCTTCTGCTGGCCGCGGACGGCGCGAAGACGGTCAGGGACACCTACGAGCTGACCGTCACGCTGGACTTCCTGCGCGACAATCCTGTAAAGAGCGCGGACATGGCGCTGCGCGGGCGCGAGGCCGTGACAAGCAGGCGCGGAGCCACGGAAAAGACGCTCGAAAAACTGCTCGCTTTGCTGCCTATCAAGCATACTTGAGGAAATCAATAGTGGAAGTTGAACAGGCCATTGAGAACTGGCTCGAGTCCTCGGACTATGATCTTGAAACCGCGGCAAGGATGCTGGATACGGGCAGGTATGTCTATGTGGTTTTCATGTGTCACTTGGCGCTTGAAAAGGCCCTGAAGGCAATCGTGTGTGCGGAAACAAGAAAAATGCCCTTGAAGACTCACGATTTGCTGAATCTGCTAAAAAAGGGAAAAGTGAAAATGGAAGGAGAAATGCTGGACTTTCTGGGGAAAATCAACGGTGCCAGCGTTGTGACCAGGTATCCTGATAGTTTCTCTAAGATCCTCTCTGCTTACCCAAAGGATGTGGCACGCAAATACTTGGACGATACCAGGAAAGTACTGATATGGCTCAGGCAAGACCCGAGATTGCGGGAATAGCAAGACGATACCGCGCCAAACTTTCAGAGATGGGTGTCAATGTGCGTGAGATAATCCTGTTCGGTTCTTACGCCAGAGGCGTTGCGCATGAGGGCAGCGATGTGGATTTCATCGTTGTCTCCGACAGTTTCAGTGGAATGAACGTGAGAGAGAGGCTCGAGGTGCTTGGTGTGGCCGCGGCGAGAATATTGGAACCCATCCAGGCTCTGGGATATACGCAGGAGGAATATTCAAGAAGCGACAGTGATATTTTCCTCGGGGAGATTCTTAATTCAGGAGCCGTGACGCTGCTATCGGACAATTGACCCGACCGCAAGGCATGATTTCATCACATTATGATTAACAGTTAAGATTTGATAAGGAGTAACAGATGACGATCTTTACATCTGAATCGGTGGCGGAAGGCCACCCCGACAAACTTGCAGACCAGGTAAGCGATGCGGTGCTCGACTGCATTATAGAGTGTGACAGAGACTGCCGCGTTGCGTGCGAGACCATGGTCACGACCGGATTGGTGCTGGTGGCGGGCGAAATCACGACCGAATGCTACGTGGACATCCCGAAGGTCGTGCGCGACGTCGTGCACGACATAGGCTACACCGACCCCGAGACCGGTTTCCACTACGAGACCTGCGCCATCCTGACCTCGATAGACAAACAGTCCCCCGACATTGCCCTGGGCGTGAACGGGCGCGAGAACCACGAGATGGGCGCGGGCGACCAGGGGCTGATGTTCGGCTATGCCTGCAACGAGACGCCGGAGTTGATGCCGGCGCCGATAATGTACGCGCACAAACTGATGATCGAACTGGCGAAACTCCGCAGAAGCGGCGAGATGCCCTACCTGCGACCGGACGGCAAGTCGCAGGTTACGGTCGAATACGACGACGGCAGGCCCGTTCGCATTCCCGCCATCGTGGTCTCGACGCAGCATAATCCCGATGCAACGTCCGAAAGGATATACGAAGATGTGAAAAACATCCTCGTGCCGAAAGTAATCCCGGAGGGGTTGCTGGACAAGGATACGAAGTATTACGTCAACCCGACGGGAAGGTTTGTCGTCGGCGGTCCGGTGGCGGACTGCGGCATGACGGGGCGCAAGATAATCGTGGACACCTACGGCGGCATGGGCGGCCACGGCGGAGGCGCCTTCAGCGGCAAGGATCCCTCCAAGGTTGACCGCACGGCCTCGTACATGGCCCGCCACATCGCCAAGAACATCGTGGCGGCGGGTCTGGCCGACAGGGTGGAACTGCAGGTCGCATACGCCATCGGCGTGGCGGACCCCCTGTCGATAGAGGTTAACACCTACGGCACGGGCAAGGTTGACGAGGGCAAACTCGTTGAAGTCATACGAGAGATATTCCCGCTCAAGCCGGCGGCCATGATCGAGTACCTGGATCTGCTCAGGCCCATATTCAAGAAGACCGCGGCATACGGGCACTTCGGCCGCCCCGAGCCTGAATTTACCTGGGAGAAAACAAACAGGGTCGAAGACATAAAAACAGCCGTCGGCCTTTAAGCACGAGTTCAGAAATGATGAACGGCATGCGGGTTTCTCAACCGCGGATTTATGCGTTCCAAACCGTCACCCTATCGGCTGACCGGCCCGAAGTTTCGGATTGTTGCTTGGCCTGTTATTACTCAAGTTGACTGACTTTTGCTAACCTCGGTGACTGTCACTAATTACCCGTTCGGACCCTGACGGGTCCTCAGGGCGAGGACCCGGAACGGGCGGAATCTCGTGAGCCTGCCGAACGAGAT
>QNCA01000268.1 GCA_003644325.1 Planctomycetota bacterium | reverse complement strand
CGCGCGGTGGTCTATGCCCTGCCGGGGGTGTCGGTCTATGTCGGCGCGGACATAACGGCGGGCGTGCTGGCGACCGGCCTGTACCGGAACGAAGGCCTGTCGATGCACATTGACATAGGGACGAACGGCGAGATAGTCCTCGGCAACAAGAACTGGATAGTCTGCTGCTCTGCGTCGGCGGGACCTGCGTTCGAGGGCGGCGGCGTCAAGCACGGCATGCGCGCCGCGGAAGGCGCAATTGAGCGCGTGGCGATAAACAGGCGGCACGAGGTAAGCGCCGCGACCATAGGCGGCGGCAGGCCGCGGGGCGTTTGCGGCTCGGGTCTCATCGACACCCTGGCGGAGTTGTTCAAGGCCGGGCTGCTCGACCGCTCGGGCAGGTTCCAGGCGGCGGGCGGCGGCCCGCTCCGCGTGGACGAAGACGGCACGGTGGAGTTACTGATCGTCCCCGCGGAGAAGTCGCGGACGAAACGCGACATCGTCATAAACCAGATTGACGTGCGGGGCCTGCTGCGCTCGAAGGCCGCGATATTCGCCGCCGCCGCCATACTCGTGGAGTCGATGGGCGCGAGGTTCGACGACATCGAGCGCCTTTACATCGCGGGCGGGTTCGGCAACTACCTGGACGTCGAGAACGCCATAGTGCTGGGCATGCTGCCGGACATCCCGAAGGAGCGGATACACTTTGTGGGCAACACGGCGATAGAGGGCGCGAAACTGTGCCTCCTGTCGCGTGCCGCGATGAAGGCGGCGCACGAGATAGCGCAACAGATGACCTATTTCGACCTGATGTCGAATCACAAGTACATGGATTATTACCGGCAGGCGCTGTTTCTGCCGCACACGAACTTGGACCTTTTCCCGACGGCGAAGCGGTACGCGCAAAACAGTGATTAATAAATCGAACGACTTGATAATCCGGCGACTTTCTTGCGCCTGAACAAAAATGGCTTTCACAATAGCAATCTCCGGCAAGGGCGGCACGGGCAAAACGACGCTCGCGGCGTTTGTGATTAAGTTCATTACGGAGGAGACGGGCAAGCCCGTGCTGGCCGTCGACGCCGACCCCAATGCCACGCTGCACGACGCGCTTGGCGTGGATGTGAGCAGAACCGTCAGTGACATCCGCGAGGAAACGCTGGAAAACAAATTGAAACTGACGCAGAGCGGCATCTCAAAAGAGCGCTTGATAGAATACGAAATCCAGGAGAGCGTGAAGGAGTGCGGCAGGTTCGATCTGATAACGATGGGCCGCCCCGAGGGGCCGGGGTGCTACTGCTACGTCAACAACCTGCTGCGCAAATACCTCGGCACGCTGAGCGCGGGCTTCCCCTTCGCCGTCATCGACAACGAGGCGGGAATGGAGCACCTCAGCCGCCGCACAAACGGCAGCGTTGATCTCCTGTTGGTGGTCGCGGAGCCGACCGTCGTGGGCGCGAACTCGGCGCGCAATATATACCGCCTGTCCGAGTCGCTGCCCGTCGCGGTGAGGGAAAAGGCGCTCATCCTGAACAAGGTTCCCCCTGCGGGCGTGCGCGACGAGGTGCGCAGGCGTCTGCGGGCTGGCGGGCTGCCGGTCGCGGGCAATATCCCTGCGGATGAAGAAGTGATGGAGTTCGCCGTCACGGGCAAGTCACTGC
The DNA here is from genome assembly GCA_003644325.1 of Planctomycetota bacterium. Taxonomy (GTDB): domain Bacteria; phylum Planctomycetota; class B129-G9; order B129-G9; family B129-G9; genus B129-G9. The sequence continues at coordinate 2,117 of QNCA01000268.1, read as the reverse complement.
TCGATATCTCGCCGACCAACAAGGCATACGGAAGCGTCAAAATGCTGACCGGCAGATACATCAAGGCGGATTGACGAAGCGATGAACAGGAGTACGCATGCAAATACCAGGCGTAACCGAGGCGAGCAACCACCGGGTAAATGAGGTGACCATCGGCGCGACGGAGGCCGAGGGCGGCACCCGCAGCCACAGCGTTACCATCGGCGGCGCGAAGACGCTGCCCTTCATGCGGTCGGACGGCGACCTCGGCCACCGTCCGCTCGTGGCCGTTGACGTTCTGGACAGGCCGCCGGACGACTGGAGCGACCTTCTGCTGGAGCCTTACAGGGATGTTGTGAACGACCCGGGCGAATGGGCAAAGAAGGCAGTGGAATACGGGGCGGACCTCGTCTGCATTGTCATGGAGGGAATTCACCCCGACAGGGGGGACCTCGATGCCGCACACGCCGTCGAAGCGGTATCGAAGGTCAGGGAGGCGGTCGGTGTGCCGCTGATAGTGTGGCGCTGCGAAGACGACGCCAAGGACAACGAGGCGCTGCCGAAGGTCTCCGCGGCATTGAAGGGCGAACGCGCGCTCTTCGGCACGGTGACACAGGAAAACTACAAGCGCCTGACCGGCGTATGCATGGCCGACGGGCACAATCTCATCGGGGAAGCGCCTATCGACGTCAACATGGCCAAGCAGGTCAACATCCTGGTGAGCGACATGGGCTTTCCGCTGGAACGGATAGTGATGTACCAGACCACCGGCGCGCTGGGCTACGGCATCGAGTACGCGTACTCCATACAGGAGCGCCAGAGGATAGCCGCGCTGCAGGGCGACAGGATGATGGCGATGCCCGTTATCGCGGTAGCCGGTGAATATGCGTGGAAAGCGAAAGAGGCAAAGACCCCCGAAAGCGCAATGCCCTCCTGGGGGCCGCAACTGGAGCGTGCGGTGACGTGGGAAGCCATGACGGCCCTGGCGCTCATTCAATCGGGCGTGGACATAATTACCATGCGCCACCCCAAGGCTGTTGCAATCGTGAAGGATTATATCGACAAGTTGTATGCCTCCTGACCTGCGGAGAGGCTCGGCTGCCGCGGGAGGGCATATATTTCAGGTCCCATGTTTTCAGGCAAGGAGAACCCGGCGTGATACCGATAGGCGAACGAATCAACGGCTCGTTCCCGGACATGAAGAGGGCGATAGCCGCGAGGGACAAGAAGCCGGTCCAGGAACTGGCGCTTAAGCAAAAGGAGGCGGGTGCGGCATACCTGGACTGCAACGTCGGCACCGCCGCCGCCGACCAGGAAGCCGCCATGCGGTGGCTGGTCGAGACCATACAGGAAGTCACCGACACGCCGATAGCCATCGACAGCCAGAAACTTGCCGTCGTCCGGGCCGGTCTGGACGCCATCGACAATCCGAAAGGCTGCATCGTCAACTCATGCAGCGGCGACGAGGAGAAACTCGATATCTACATGCCGATGTGCATCAAGAACAACGCCTCGCTCATCGCGCTGACGATGACCAGGGAGGGCGTGCCGCAGAACGTCGAGGCGCGCGTCGAGGTCGCCGCGACCATCATCGGCAAGGCCTCCGAGCACGGCATGGCGACCGACAGACTGTTCATCGACCCCATCATCCTGCCGGTCAACATCCCCGGCGCGCAGGCGCAGCCCGGTTACATCCTGGATGCGCTCGGCCAGATAAAGATAATGACCGACCCGCCCGTGCACATCACATGCGGCCTGAGCAACCTGAGCCAGGGCACGCAGGAGCGCCACCTCATAAACCGCACCTTCCTGGCAATGGCCGCCGCGGTCGGCCTGGACTCGGCCATAGTCGATGTGCTCGATACCGACCTGATGGATGCCTGGATAACCGCGGAGATGCTTCTGAACAAGCAGATATACAGCGACTCCTTCCTCAAGGCGGCGCGGATGAACATGTAACAACTCAAGTTGACTGACTTTTTCTAACCTCGGTGACTGTCAGCAATTACGGAGCTGTTCCGACCTTGTCGGAACGGATCGTAGATTGGTGACTGTCACCGTAAGGTGTTATGAAACAGCAGATTATAATCAAGCACCCACCATCATCCAGAAAAAGTCAGTCAACTTGAGTAACAAGG
>QNCA01000267.1 GCA_003644325.1 Planctomycetota bacterium | reverse complement strand
ATTATATAACCTTCTTCATCGGTTTCGTAAACGTGCGTATCGGAGCCGCATATACCGCATGACATTACACGCACAAGAACCTCATCATGTCTTATATTTGGTGTGGCCGGATGTTGAATTTCAAATGTGGGATTGCACCATACTTGACTTCCAATAATTGCTCTTCTTTTTTTCTCTTCACTTTCACTGATAGAGTAACCTATCCTGGGTTTCCACTCTGCATTAGCCACCAATGCTTTCATACATGCTCCTCAGTGCCTTCTTGTCGGTTTTTCCAGAGCCGGTCTTAGGCAGTGATTTTCTCAGCTCTACTATTCTCGGTAATTTATAATGGGCCAACCGTTCTCTGCAAAACACTCGAATATCCTTATCCATCAGCCCTTGTCCGTTGGTAGTGACTATGATTGCCTTGGGGATTTCGCCTCGGAGCTTGTGCTTGGCGGGAATGACGGCGACCTCCTTAATGTCTGGGTGGTCCATTAACGCCTGTTCAATCTCTTCGGGATAAACCTTCAAGCCGGCGACTTTCATCATCCCGTTCTTTCTTCCCATAAAGTAGAAGTTATTCTCCTCATCTTTCTTTGCCAAATCGCCGCTATAGTACCAGTCGTCGCGGAAACACTCTTGATTGCTTATCGTGTTTTCATAGTAATTCTTGACGACTGCGGGACCTTTGAATACCATCTCGCCGACTTCGCCGGCCGGAAGTTCAACGCCGTCTTCATCCACCAACTTGACTTCGTAGGAAGCACAGGGCTTGCCGACCGAGCCCGGCTGCTCGCACCGACCGGGGCGATTGGCCAGGGCGATTCCGGTAGTCTCCGTGCTGCCCCAGACGGGGACAATTGAGACGCCTACCTTTTTCTGGAACCTTTCGATGAGGTCCGGGTGTGTGTACATGCCGCCGCTTTCCGGAACTCTGAGCGAACTCAAATCGTATGAATAGCGTTCAGCCACCTCCAGTAGATTTTCATACATAGGCGCCAGTCCCATCATGCACGTGACCTTATGATCAGCTATGGCCTCAGCGATGGACTTTGGATATATACTATCGACCAGAACCATTGTTCCACCGAGATAAAGCGGACGAGCTAATATCTCATGCGGATGAGCAAAGGGCGCGAACAAGCAGAGGTGAACATCGTCCGGCGTCAGTTGCAGCCTATCGACGGCATCGGCCGTATTCCAGTAAATATTTGAATGGGTTGTCACGGGCCCCTTTGGGTTTCCTGTGCTGCCCGAGGTGTAGTTTAGATACACAATATCGTTGTCGTTAATATCGAGACAGGGATCGCTCCCTTTTTCTTTTGCCAACATTGCGTTCCAAAGGAGGCGTTCTCCAACCACATCGCCAATCTCGATAATCGGTATTTGGAAGTCAGGGGGCATAGATTTCCTGGCAGTGTCCAGGAAAGAGGTGTTGACAATCAAGCACAGAGGCGAGACAGTCCCAAGGGAGGCTCTGATATCCTTGTGAGTAAGCTCATAATTGATTGGGACTACTATCCCTCCAGCTTTGACAGTGGCCAAGAAGCTAACGAGCAACTGAGGGTTTCTCGGCAAAAGAAGGCCAACCCTATCCCCCTTTTTCAGGCCCATTTCCAACAGACTGCCGGCAAACCTATTCACGACATCATTGAGTTCCCGGTAATTCATCCTGCAGCCGCGGAAGATCACCGCTGCCTTTTCAGGATATTCTCTTGCGTTTTTTTCGAGTTGCTCTACAAGGTTCATCACAAACTCCGGATAGCATTAGTTGGCCTTCCCGAGGAGCCCAAATCCTCCGATTCATTATCTGAGTGTCGTGCCCGCCCCTCCTGTGCCGGATTCAATCCGCTGGCCCAGGTAATACACTGACTCAACCGACACAACAGGCGAAATAATATCCGATAGATATCTGAAAAATGCGGCCGCGTTGGCGATGCGGGTCTTGGGGACATAAACGATATCACCGCCTTTGAGCATGACATTTTCATTCAAGTCACCTTTTTCCAGAGCCTTTTCGAGGTTAAGCACCCTCAACTCCGGATTTTGCATGCCGCCTCTGATAAGCAAAACACTCTTCTTCTTGGCATCACCCGTAAATCCTGCAGCTCGCGAGACAGCCTCCAGAGCGGTCATCGAAGTTTCCGCCAGGAAGAAACCCGGGCTTTTCACTTCACCAAGAACAATAATCTTCTGGCTTTGGATTGACAGGATGCGAACTGTCACCTGAGGATCGACGATATACTCGGAAAGCCCCTCACGGAGCTTATCTCTCAGCTCAAAAATGCTCAGCCCGGCAGCGCGGATGTCCCCGGCCAAAGGATACATTATGTTTCCTGACGGGCTTATCCGGACCTCTCGCGTAAGATCACTGCTGCGATATACCATAATCTCCAAATCGTCGCCGGGGCCAAGGATAAACTTTGACAGCCTGGGTACGTTCTCATTACCAACATCTTGCTTTATCTCCTCGCCGCTTACGGCGTTTGGGTCAGATTGGCCGTTGATCTGAGAAGAAGAAGTACTATTGCTATTACACCCATGAAACATGAGCACGAAAATGGTCGCTATCACCGATAGACTTTTGGATTTGCATGTCTGCATATTCTACCCCTTAACTCTTAATATGCACCTAATCTTTTAAACACGACACCAACTGTCTTGAATAGAATTACTATGTCCATCCACAGAGATCGATTCATAACATATTCGACATCATATCGTATCCAGTCATGGAATGGGGCCTCGCTTCTGCCTTGGATCTGCCACAAACCTGTTATCCCCGGTTTGACCGTGAGGCGAACTTCTCTCCAAGATGGACTGAATTTCATCTCCTCCATCACCAAAGGCCGCGGACCAACCAGGCTCATATCTCCTATCAGGACATTAAGCAATTGAGGAAATTCATCAAGACTGGTTGCTCGCAGCGTCGCCCCGATACGGGTGACCCTTGGATCATTTGCCATTTTGAACATGGGGCCGTCGTTATCTTTTTGAGAACGCAGTTCGCTTTGCATTTTCTCGCTGGCAACAACCATTGTCCGGAACTTGAACATCCTGAACATCCGGCCGTTCTTGCCGCACCTTTTTTGAATATGAAAGACGGGACCTGGTGAATCTGAGTTAAACTTGACTGCCAACGCTACCACGATGAGAACGGGAGACAGGATCACAAGCAGAAGAAAACCGGCACATATATCCATTACTCTCTTGGCAACAAGATAAATCCGTTCCCTGATGCGGGCACCCAATATCCGCGATAGATTCTTCCTTCCAATTCCAACAATGTTGTAGTGTGGTGACAATAAACCCACACCGTCCACCCTCAAGTTGTCAGCCACCATCATATTTCTTAATCTCTCGCCCTTGGGAATCTTCACGTTTTCCGCCACAATACAGCGTTCGCTCCTGACACCGGACTCCAAAGATACATCGCGCCAAAGTACGCTCTCCCTGACGGAAGCGCCCTCGCCAATTTTGCACCCGTCGCCTATGACGGCAGGGCCGACTATCTGTGCGTGGTCGGCTATACGGCATTTGTTTCCCAACACCAATGGGCCGATTAAATAGGAGTGAGGTGAAATCACCGAGTCCCTCCCGACCCAGACTCCTTCGGCTATCTCTACCCTATCGTCGGCGCCGATGGCTCTGCTGTCGATATCAAACAGGTCCCTGTGCAGTCCCAAATACTCTTTTGCGCTGGAGATTTCTTTGTAGTAACCCTCCAATTCATGAGCATAAACCGGCAGAGAAGCCTCCTGCAACAGTGGTAT
>QNCA01000266.1 GCA_003644325.1 Planctomycetota bacterium | reverse complement strand
TAGAGAAAGGATTTGATATAGGCTTCTGTACCGGAGTGGGTTTCGGCGACCTTAACGGCGACGGAAAGATGGACCTGGTCGCCGCGGAGTTCAGCGGCACGATAGCGATCTTCAGGGGCGACGGCAGGGGGAACTTCAAGAAGATAGAGTCGAGCGGGATAAATCCACCGCCCGTGCCCGCATGGGGCCTGACCATAGGCGACATCGATAAGGACGGCCGGGACGATATCATCGTCGGGTACGGCACCGAAGAGAAAAAGACGGACATCTGGGGTCGGAAGGTGCCGATGCAGGGCAAGGTGAACGGCGGAGCCTGGGGCAAGGTGTGGTGTCCGCGACCCGCGGACTGGTACCTGAAAAGCAGGGCGGGGGAAATCGCCGAAGACATTGAGACCCTGCTCGAGTCGAAATAGCCCGCCGTGTTCTTGTGTTTTCAAGTCCTGACTGTCGGCTGATACAAGGGAGCAACAATTCCATGATACTGAGAACGACCTTATCCACAATCCTTCTGGCGGCCGTCCTGGCGGTCCCTGCGGACCTGACGAACTCCAGGGCCTATTGCGATGATACGCCCGGCGCTGAAAAGGCCGAACCTCATCCCGAAAAGGGCGAACGCCTGAATGGAGAGGAGATACGCCCCGAAATGAGCGAGCAGCAGATTTCCGCGCTCGTGGCGGAGAATGTGGATTTGCTGAAGTCGCGGTTTGAGGCGGACCGCGAAAGGGCCGCCAGGGCGCTGGTGGCGCTGGCGGCGCTGGACAAACGCGTGGAAAAATACCTGGCAAAGGAGATAAGCGCTGCCGGTGACGATCGGGCGCAAAAAATCATGTTGGATATCATGACCATCTCGGGCGCAAAATGGTACATCCCGCATCTTATCGACATGGCGCTGGACCCCGCTACAACCGGCACGGTCAGGCGTGCGGCGCTGCTCGGCCTTGAGGTCCTGGACCCCTGGGGAGAGAAGCGCGCCGGGCTGGCCGCAGACAAAACGGCCGAAAAGATAAAAAAGGTGAACCGCCTGATGGCGGGTGAAGCCAATCTGGAGGACGACAAGTTCGACCTGGAATACCTGCTGCTCAAGAGCGCCGATTTTCACAATTCCGCCCGTTTCCGCGCGTTTGAAGACGCCCCGGATATAAAGGAACTGCTTGAAAAAATCAAGTCCGCCGAAAATGCCGGCAAGACCGGGGAAGCGCTCGAACTCTGTCAGCAGATACTCGACCGGGGGGATTTCCGAATGGTCCTTCGCGAGGGCACGGAACGCGTGGCGATACCGTCGGATGCAATGGCAATGCCCGTTGTGGGAAGGCTGATAAGGACCAACATAGAAAAATACCGCGAGATGTACGACGACGACGCCGAAAGGCTGCTGGAACGACTGACGGAAGAAATGGACTCCGACGGGCTGCACAACTTTCTGACGCGCTTCGGGCTTACGTCCCGCGGCGCCCAAGCGGCAAGGATGCTGATGGACCTGCAATTCGAGGCCCGCGCATGGCCCGACCTGACGTGGTCATGGGAGCGATACGGACACCTGATACCAAAACCCGGCCCTATCCTGTTGTGCAGGGTCGGGCTGGCGTACGCAAGCCTGGCCCAGCGTGACCGGGCGATGGTCATCCACGCGAACCTCAAGGTACGCCACCCCGACGCCGCCATCCTGGTCGGTGGAAAGGAAGTCAACGCCCAAGAATACCTGGGCGAGTTCATTCGCAAGGCCCCGCGCGACCTGACGGGCACCCTGGCATCCGGGAAAGAAACAACCTATGGCAGCCCGTCCATCACAAAAGACAGGGCCGCACGCTACAACCTCGAAGAGCCTATCTGGGCCAGGAGCATAAGGTATTACAGCGGGAATGTCCGCTACATCAGGTTCAAGGACAAGAACGGCAGGGAACACCTGCTGCCGCCCTGGGAAGCGCCGTCGAACAAGGAAAGAATTGAGGCGTTCGCCGCGGCAAAAGGATGGAAATATTTAGGCAGGCGCAGTTACGTCGCCAACCTGCCCCGGCCGTACTTCAATTGCCCCTTCTATCCCGCCATCCACGCCGACAGGATGGTCATAGGAAACGGGCTGAAGGTATTCTGCTTTTCCGTATCCACCGGCAGGCTGCTCTGGGTGTATGACAACTACAGCAGCGACATAGACTTTAACAGGCAACACATCCGGATAGGCCGTCCGGTTAAGTTTCCCTTTGTCATGATTATTCCCGAGACCAACAGCGTAATCGCCCTTATCGAGCACGGCGACATCATCGCCAGGGCGGCCGGGGGCGACGCAGAGGCGTTGAACGCCGTCAGAACGGACGGCAAACTGAACGGCCGCGCCGGGCACGGCGTGGTATGCCTGGACCTGGATACCGGAGCGCGAAAGTGGACGACCGAACACGGCGGCGAATTTCTCGAAAAGTTGAACTTTTACAGTCTGCCCGCTTACGATGACGATACTCTCTACTTCGCGGTACAAACGCCCATGTCAAAACTGAAAGCCGCGGCAAGGGAATTATATCTCCTGGCGCTGGATGCAAAAACAGGGGCGTTCAAGTGGGTCACGCTGCTGGGCGGCTGGGGCAATCCCAGCATGATACGGAGACTGAGCCGGCAGTTCTTTCCTTCGTCGCCGATACTCCTGGGAGACATCATAATAGTGCAAACCAACGCCGGCCTCATGGCATCGTGCAACGCATCCGACGGCGGAATCCGGTGGGTCGCCAAATACGACCAGTGTTACATGCGGGCCCCCTCCGTAAGCGACCCCGGGACCATGGGCATGTACGGCAAATACGGGCGCTCTTCCACGCGGATGAACAACATCCCCGCCGTATGGGGCAACAACATTTACGCCCTGCCCGACGACTGCGACTTCCTGTATGCATTTGACCTGGCCAGCGGGCGACTGCTGTGGAGAGTGCGCCACGTTTACCGGCCGACCGGGCTCAGGTCCAACGACGACTGGCAGGCCATGCGAATGAGGCAGATGTTCATCAACCCCGAAGGGACGATATTCCTCGTCGGCGACGGGGTAATGTCCGTCTCACCAAGAGGCGGCATTAACTGGATAAACAGGGACGAGAGACTTGTCGCAGAGGGTCGGGCGGTCATGTTTGAAGACGACATCGTCCTGCCGGTCCGGGACGGTCTCGCCCTCGTGGATTCAAAGACCGGCAGGTATCTTCGCACCTGCGCGCCGGACCTGAAGGCCTCGCTCGAAAAGCGCGTCGCCGAACTCATACCGCTGTTTCTCCGCGGGAACGAGAAAGAGGCCGCCGCCGCAAAAGAAGAACTCGAAAGGTACGGCAGTATCGCTGTAGAAGCATTAAAGGCCCGCGCCGGGACCTCGGAAGGTGAGGAAAAAGGGGCGCTGCTCGAACTTGCCGGGTGGATTGAAATGCGCGAAAAGTTTGCAAAAGACCTCTCCGGCCGCCGGGACTCCCATGCCAAGACGCTGTCGGCAGCCGGGGGGAAACTCTTTTTGGTAACGCAAGAAGGCGAAATCCTGGCCTTTGGCAAAAAGTGAGAACACCCGGCCTGCATTCAAAACCGCAGGCCGCGTTTCACATTCTGCGAATCGGCAACTCAAACCGGGATGTCTCACAAGAGACCTTGCGGCAACAACACATGTTACGGTTAACAGGCGCATTACCGTATAATCCTGAGTCGTTTACAGTTTTACTTATACAATGCAGGAGGACATCCAGTGGCCAGACATGAAACAATTGCAGTGTTACTCTTGATTGTGGCAGTGGTGGCGCTTGCCGGTCTGCC
>QNCA01000265.1 GCA_003644325.1 Planctomycetota bacterium | reverse complement strand
GCTGATGACGGCCGGACCGGGAGAATACGGCAGCCTGCTACCGAAGGCATGTATCTACACGGGAAGGACAAGCTCCGTGCCGACGGTACAGGCACGGGGCTTTCTTTTTTGTGCGAATATCACCACGGGGCGTGATGCACGGGCTTGAAACGCCTGCGGGTACGAAAAACCGGACCGAGAACAGCAATGAGACACCACGGAAAACACAAAGGCGGCAGCATCCGGTACAAGGCTGCCGGGATATCACTTGTCGAAACAATAGTAGCGGTGGCGATAATAGCGCTGGGGGTGACGGCGCTCATGGCGCAACTGGAGGCGTCCTACAGGATAACCAATGTCAACCGGGAGACGAATAAGGCGGTGGCGCACCTCCAGGCCGCAATGGAGAAGGTAATAGCCACGCCCTTCGGCGACATCGTGGGAATTCATCCCAATGGAAGCTCCGTGTATTTGGATAGCATAAGCGCTGAGGACCTTATGACCGGTGAATATATAACGGTGACGTACGCCGACGAAAATGCCGACCCGCTGGAGATAACGGTGACCGTGTGCTGGACATCGTTCGACGGCAGGTCGCGATCACGAAGCCTGACTACTATGAGGACCAGATAAAAATGGGACGCGCGAGAAGATTGCAAAAACGCGACAGGAATCCTGAGAGCGCAAAGAAAACGCCCGAACCTAAAGAAGACGTGTATCCAAGACGCACGACGCGCATTTTCCGCAAGTGGGACGCGCCGCTTCAACCGGATTCCAAGTATGACACGCAGAAACGCGCGGAGAAGGGACATTCTCTGCTGGAAACGATGTGTGTGGTGGGGATACTGGCCCTCGTGACGCTGGCGCTGCTGACACTCTTTAGCACGTCCAACAGCCTGTTTCGTGCGGGCAACGTAAGCGCCGACGTCGAAGAACAGGGACGGATAGCCCTGATGAACATCGCCGACGAAATCAAGGAGGCCGGCTTCTTCACCGACCCTGACAGCGGCGGGTTGTATCCTTACATATTCCCGGAAGGGCAGCCGGAATCGCCTTTCTGGGAGTACTACCACACACCGGCGCAGCACCAGGCTGAGCCCGGCACCCCGGCCTACGGCCCCACACGCGAGATAGTGTTTCGCATGGCCGAGGACCTGGACGGCGACGGCTACAAGACGGCTTCGGACACGGGCGAGATAGAATGGGGCCCGGATGAAATAGCCTACGTGTTGGTCACCGGCCCGGACGGCGTCAACCAGGTGGAGCGGCGCGTGAACAACGGGCCAGGTCAGATCATAGCGCGTTATGTGGAAAGGCTGTGCTTTGACGACATCAACACCGATGCCACTGTTCCATACGGCCAGATAAAGGTGACTCTCCACATGCGCAAGACGACAAGCGACGGCCGCGTGGTAAAGGCGAGTTACTCGACGCTGGTAAGGATGCGCAATTACGAGGAATAGGAAAATACGGGCCGAACTCAACCAGACAGGGAGAACCGACATGAAAAACCCCGGAAGAAAAGACGGCGGCTACGCGCTTATCATGGCGCTGATCCTGACGGTTGTGGTGGCGGGTTACCTGCTGACGCTCCACACGGTGGGCGCCTCCGGCATGCGCTCCAGCGAGTTCAACGCGCGCAAGGTAGTCGCCAACTATCTGGCGGAAGGCGGTGTCGAGGCCGCCCAGAAAGATATGCAGCGCGCGCTGGCCGACTACCTGCCGATGCCCGAAGAGAAATCCTACACCATAAACGGCCGAACGGTCTATACCACCATCGAGGCGGTCGGCGCCCAGCGCATCGAACAGGACGAGGCAGGCGTTCGCACAATAATCCAGCCCTACCTCATCACATCAACGGTCACCTGCGATGGAACCGTCTCATCGGTGGAGCGCGTGGTGGACGCCGGATTGACGCCGATATTCCAGTTCGCCGTGTTCTACAACAGCGACCTGGAGATACTCCCCGGGCCCAATTTTACGCTGACGGGGCGCGTGCATACGAACGGCGACCTGTATCTCGGCGCGGGCGGCGGCAGCACCCTCACCGTGGACTCCGAGTACCTGCGCGCGGTGGGCAACCTGTATCTGCGGCGCAAGAATGACGGCGGCCTGATGGGCGGCACCGTCACCACCCGCATCAAGGGCTCCACCGATTTCTACGCCTTCGAGAAACAGAGCGACCTCGCCGCTCAGGGCATACCCAGCATCAGCGGATTCGACAGCGACTTCCGAGGATATGACGCCAACGGCGACGGGGATTTCGACGACCCCGGCGAACTCGCCGGCTGGGGGAGCCGCTCGCAGGAACTCTGGGGCGGCACCGTAAAGACCGGCGAGCACGGCCTGAACGAGGTCGTCGCGCCTTCCATCCAGACCATACAGCCATGGATCGAGACCGATGGCTGCGGCACGGAGAAGGGCTTCTACCACGCCAACGCCGGCCTTGTCATCCGTGACAACCGCGCCTATCTGGGTGATACCGACGTGACCTCGTGCCTGCCGGAAGGCACGATTACGGAGACCACAATGTACGACGGCCGCGAGAACAAGTACGTCACGGTCACCGAAATAGACATCGCAAAACTCAACGAGAGCAACTATTTCCCCGGCAACGGCCTCCTCTACGCCTACAGGGAAGACTCGACCGCCGACGAGCCGAACGGCGTGCGCCTTAAGAACGCCTCGGAACTCGCAGGCAGACTGACCGTGGTCTCACCCAACCCCGTTTACCTCTGGGGCGATTACAACAATATCTGCAAAAAGCCCGCGGCGATCATCACCGACGCCCTGAACATCCTGTCGAACGCATGGGACAATTCCAAGGGGCCGGGTTCTCTCCCGAGCGCCAGCGAGACCACCATCAACGCCGCCTTCATCACCGGCAACCAAAACACTGAGTGGGGCTCCTACAACGGCGGACTGGAGAACCTGCCGCGTTTTCACGAAAGGTGGTCCGGCGTACCGTGCAACATCCGCGGCTCGTTCGTCAACATCTACGTCAGCGAAATCGGTGAAGGCCACTGGTCCTACGGCGGCGACAACTACACCGCCCCCATAAGAAACTGGGATTACGACCTGGACTTCAACGATTTCAACTATCTGCCGCCGTACACACCCTATGTGGTGGAAATCACCCGCGTAGTGCAGACGAACAATTAAACAGGTCACAGGTCAAAGGTCACAGGTAAAAGAATTCATGTTTATTCGTGTGAATTCGCGGTTTCAAAAAGGTCTTAAGTCTGAATATCGGGGAACGGGACTTTTTGGGCCCTCCCGCGGCCGGTGACAAGCCGACTTTGGCCGGCGTACCGCCCTATCCAACTGTGGGCGCTTCTTTCGAGCGGAGAAGGCGGCACGCGCTCTTGGTGCAACCTGTGCGTTGCCGGCCCGCGGGATTTTTTTCAGGCCGTCAACAGGGACCGAATCAGACTGGCCGCGGAGACGCGAAGGACACGAAGAAAAAAGTACCTTTGGTGCTCTCTGTGTCTTAGCCCGGATGTCTCACCGCAAAGGCGCGAAGGCCGCAAAGAAAATCTCAACGTTCCCGGCCGTTAAACATTATGCCGACAGTCGGTTTAGAAGAAGGCCGACACGTTGTCGTGGGACTGTATTGATTAATCTCTCATTATGTTGTTTCCTTTGCGTGCTTTGCGTCTTCGCGGTGAATTTCGTGGCGAGAAATGCGGGTTAGCATCATTCCGTTTTTGGCGCACAGAAAAACCGCAAGGGGTGGCAGTTTCGTAACCCCTTGCGGTTTCGCCTGTTAAGATGGTGCCGAAGGGGGGATTCG
>QNCA01000264.1 GCA_003644325.1 Planctomycetota bacterium | reverse complement strand
TCAGGCTGTTGCCGCAATAGGCGAGAGCATGGCGCCCGGACAACATGTCGCCGCCAAAAGACCATGCGAGCATCCTCCAGCCTCGCAACGACGCTTCCATCAAATCACTGCTCCATATCTCCTTCAGCCCGTTCGTATCCAGGCATTGCAGGTGCAGGGTAACGGTGGCTCTACCGGCCAGCGGCATCAGCAGATATATCCTGTCCTCCGCTCCGGGCGGCGTCAGACCCGTCGGCTTAAGGAGCAGGGCATCGACATAGCGCCTTGACACCGTCTGGGCGACTTGCTCCAGGCGGGCGCTCTCAAAGGGGATGTCAAATTCGTAGCGCCTGCGGCCCTTGAACCCGGCGAGTTTTCTCTTAACGTAGGCGGATACATTTCTCCTCCTGCCGCGGAGGACAAACTCTTCGACGCGGGCGGCAAGGGCCAGGGAGCGCATCTCGCGGAGGACGCGCCGCGCCGTCGATACGTGGCCGAGAACCCCCAGCGCGTCGGCGTATTCGGCCATTGCCGCGAACCTGTCCGCCCCGTCGGGGATTCTGCCCATGTATTCCAGCGCAATGCACGCGCGCAGCCTGTGTTTGCCCGACCTTCCGGCCAACTCCATCGCGGCCAGGAGCGCCTGCCCGGCGGCGGCGGTATGTGGATAGCACCGCGCCACGTCGAGCAATCCGTTGATGTCCTGCCTCCTTTTTGCCGTATTCAGTAACCGGGCCGCTTTGTGCCGGTACTTCTCGTACCGTGCGTGAATCTGCTCTCCCCTGGCCTTGAGTGTTTCTCCGATTGCCTCGGAGCAAAACACGGAGATTTCACGCGTTGCCAGGCCGGGCTCATAGTCCGAGAAGTCGTAAGTTCCCTCGCTCCATTCGTGCAACATCCCGACCAGCAGGTCAAAGTAGTCCGGCCAGTCGCCCTTCTTCTTCGCGCGTTCAAGCAGAATCAACTGACAGTTCACGTACGAGCGGGCGTCAACGGCGTGTTCCCTGGCCGTCTCCAGGTTGTCCAGCACTTTTTCATCCACCGTGGGATCGACGGCCTTCGTGTAGAGTTTCCCATACCTTATGTTCTCCGGATCCTGACCCAGCAGCGCCGCCGCCGCCTCGAAGGCGGTCGTCGTGATGCCGCGCCTGGCCTGCATCACCAGGCTGCCGTAATGCCCCAGCATCGTGGGCGGCGAGCCGTGGTAGTGGATATACTCCTCTTCGCGGAAATTCTCCAGCGACCCGGCCCGGAGCCGCAGTTTTTCCAGGGCCGCGGAGTAATCGGACAGGGCCTTCTCCTTCTCGTCCACGGCATCGGAGGAGTACACAAGCCCCCGCTTGAACGCCAGCATGCCGTCGTCGTCACCCTTCCTTATCGCTTCGGTAAGTTCCGCAATCCGCCGCGGGGCATCGTACAGCGCAGTCACCCGGGAGCCGCTGGTGACAACGAGGACGCCCTCTGCAGTGACGATGTTGCCGGCCGTCTTCAGCACGGCGGAGCGGTCTTTCAACTTATCCCTGGTCAGGATGTCTTTCCAGGCTACGGCCTGCCTCACTTCCACCCTGCCTGCCTTGAGGGATGCCTCGATGTCGGCCACGGATATCCCTCTGTCGGTGGGGATGTAAAGTTCGTTCTTGTAGATGAAGCCCGGGCCGACAGCCGTGCCTTCGAGCGGGCTTGCCTCGGCCCTGGTGGTTCCGCTGTCCAGGTCGTACGCCACAACGTTGTCGCCGGCGACGAATATCAGCCGCCGGTTCCGTTCGACGGCCACGATGTGCCGGAAATTCCCCTGCTTGGAGCGCCTGGGTTTGTGCCACAGCGGTTTGCCGGTCTTCGCGTCAAACACGTGGAGGTACGCGCTGTCCATCGGCGCCGCCACGAGTCTTCCCCCCGCTACAACGGAAGGAGAGTAATCCCATCCGTCCTTTGCCCCCGCCTTCATCACGGCGACGGTGTTGCCCCCCGGGCCGCGGTCGTAAAGCGTCAGCCAGATAATTTCACCGCTGTAGGCGTCTATCGCGGCCACGGAACCGCCCATGGTCGTCGCGTAAAGCGTGCCGTCCGACTCGCACAGAAATGAAGGCGTCGTATGAAAACGGAGGTCGTTCGTACCCAGACCCGGAACCACCCCGCGGACCCCCAATTGAATCCTCTCGCTGCTCAGTTCCTTTCGCCATTTTATCTTGCCGCTGTACGCATCGTGACAATAGACGACAAACGTTTGCAATCCGACCTGCCTTCGAACGCCGGCCGAGTAGATACTGCCGCTTTTGCTCAGGGGCGATACGGCAAAGAAAAACGCCACGGGCAACGCGCCGGCAGCGGTGTCTTCGCCGGCAACCCGGGCGCTCCACATCTTCTTGCCTGTGTCGCGTCGTATGGCCGTCAACTTGCCGTAATGGACCGAGTAAACAATATCCCTGCCCAAGGTCACGGCGGCGGGTCTTTCGACATCAACCTCGACGACAGGCATTGAGCCTCCTGCGGCGCGGATTTGAATCCCGCCGGGACCAGGTTCAGAAACACCGGCGGCCTTGTAACGCCATATCCGCCCACCGTTCCACAACGACAGGGCCACCACCTCTTCTCCGTTGTCCACGTAAACCACGCCGTCCTGAACCGCGGCGTAGCATTGAACGCCGGCAATTGATTTGGGGAACTTGTAGGTCCACACCCTCTGCCGCAATCCGGGCCTATCGGCAACTACGCGGTCCCGCGGGTCGTTTCCGCCGGGCATCGTCCAGCAGGTCCTGTCCCGGCGAAGCGGGGCCGAACGCAGGGAGACCATCCTGTCGTTAACAAACTGCGCCAGCGAAACCTCCTTGCCTCTCAGGAGGATTACGGCGTCGGGAAATTTTTCCCCGACAACCTCGGCGATTTTCTGCAATTTCTCCATGGAGTTCGTTTTTTCGCACGCCACTGCCAGGCCCGCCAGCATAGCCGGGTCTACCTCTGAAGGATGGTAGCGCAGCATGCTGCGCCCGTATGCTATAACGCCGTTGTATTGTCCGGTCTCGTATGCCTGCCAGCCCAGTCTCCTCAGGGCCGCGGCTCCCGAGGATGTCATCATGTATCTCCTCACCACATCCCGGAGCAAATCCCCGTCGTTTTCGTCAATCGCCCTGTTCAGCAACTTCTCCGCATCGTCCTCGAAGAGCGTCCTGTAAAGGGCCTTCTTGTCCTCTCCGAGGCCGTCGAGGCGCTCAAGGTAATACCTGCGCGCCTCTATGTATGTGTGCTTGCTTCCGGCAAGGGGGCCGACCAACTCATCTCCGGCGGTATCAAACACCTCCTGGTAACATTTCAGAGCGGTTTCAAAGTCGCCCTTTCTTTCCGCACCCTTGATTGTTACCAGCAGGTCCCTTATCTTGTCCGTCATCAGGTTCCCAATATCGGCCTGATTGTTGAACCCTTTGTTTTCCTTTTCACCGGCTGCCGCACAGGGAACCTGCTCCACTCCCGTGAATGCCTCGCACACCACAACGTACCCGGTCGCGAGTAACAACGTCGCAATTATCACCAGGCCGATTGATGCGTTGCTTTTCGTCGAGGCATCCATCTCGGTCGCCAATAAATTAGGAAGAAAGACCCGCCCTGCGGCAAATGATACACAGTTCACCCTGCTCAAGTTGGCAAATAGCATGCCGCATATCAGGCGTGCGCTGGGTTGGCTTAACCTTTTGTGTTACAACGTGTTGCGGGCAAGTCGCCCTTGCCGTGTGGCGGGCCGAACCGCCTACAAAGTAGGCGCTATATACAACTTTGTAGGCAGCGTCCTTTGCGACTCGCAAT
>QNCA01000263.1 GCA_003644325.1 Planctomycetota bacterium | reverse complement strand
CGTCTATATCCGGGCGACGGCGTGACAGCGGCCCAGCGTGGTCAGATGGCCGCAATCAAGCCCATCTGCGGTGGATGCGCCGCATAGCCGGGCAAGGTGAAATGGCGGTCAGGAGAGCAAGGGACAAGCGCTTTTGCGGTGAGAGATGAGAGTTAGTTATGGGATGACGGGTTGCGGTCATTTGCAAGACCGAACTTCTTTATAAGTCTTTGCACGTAACGCCTGTCCAGTTCGGAGGCGCGCGCGGCCTTGCTGACGTTGCCCGCGCTTCGCTCCAGGGCGGCCCGTATGTAGTTGCGGACGAAAATGTCCTTGGCGGATTTGAACGGCAACTCCGCGAGCGAACCGGACCCGCTCATCATCGGCCGGGCCAGGCCCAGGTTCTCTTCCACATGGGACTCGGTTATCGTGGCGCCGGATGATACCACGATTATTTTTTCAATAAAGTTGCGTAATTCGCGGATGTTGCCCGGCCAGTCGTACATGAGAATACGGCGCATCGCGTCCGGCTCGAACGTCACGGGCCTTCGTTCGTCACGCGCGGCGATTTCTTCGGCAAACGCCTTGACGAGCAGGGGGATATCCTCACGCCTTTCCCTCAAGGGCACCACAGTAATGGTTATGGCGTTCAATCGGTACAAGAGGTCTTCCCGAAAGAGGCGTTCCTTGACCAGTTCGGCCAGGTTCTTGTTGCTGGCGGTCACCAGGCGGACGTTTACCTGCACCAGTTCCTTGCCCCCGACGGGGCGGAAACGCCCCTCTTGCAGCACGCGCAAGAGTTTGGCCTGCATCCCCGGGCTCATGTCGCCCACCTCGTCGAGCATCAGCGTGCCGCCGTTCGCCAGTTCAAACAGGCCCTTCTTGTCCCTGTCGGCGCCGGTGAACGCGCCCTTGATGTAGCCGAACAGTTCGCTCTCGAGCAGGGGCTCGGGCAGCGCGGCGCAGTTTTCGGCGACGAACGGTTTATTCCTGCGGTTTCCCGTGGAATGGATTGCGCGCGCGACCAGTTCCTTGCCAGTGCCGCTCTCTCCCTGTATGAGAACCGGCACGGCTATGTCGGCGACCCTCCTTATCATGGCGTAAACTTTCTGCATCGGCTGGGACTCTCCGACCATGCCGGCAAAGCCGTTGCGCGTGGCGCCCGGATGCGTGCTGCGTTCGAGTTCCTCGATTTTCTTCTCATGATTGCGAAGTTTGGCCTGGAGTTTCTTGGTGAGTCTGGACAGTTTCTTCTGCTGCGCGAGGTTTTCACGGTAAAGCAGGGCGTTTTCGATGGCCAGGGCCACCTGGTCGGCGAAGGCGTTGAGCGTGTCCAGATGTTCGCCGGTAAAGGCTCCCCTGCGGAACCGGTTGTCGACGTAAAGCACGCCCGTTATCTCGCCCCTGGCGGACAGCGGCACGCACAGGACCGACAGAAGGCCGGGGTTGTGGATGTTGGTGAACAGGCTGAGGCGGTGATCCTGCCCGGCGTCGGCGGTAAGCAGGGCGCGGCCCGTCTGGGCGACCTCTCTTGCGATGAACTCGATCAGTCCTATTTGAGATTCATTTTCTCCGGGGGATGCGCCGCCGCATGTAGCCTTCACGTGCATCTTGTTTTTCTCGATGAGCAGCAGGAATCCCCTCTGGGCATTGACGAGTTGGACGGCCCTTTCGATCGCGACCTCGAACAATCTATTGGAACTCAACTGCGCGTTGACGGACTTGGTCGCTTCCAGCAACCTGGCGGCGGGATTGGGTTTTTTATCGGCTTCGAGTTTCGACTCCAGTTGCAACTGCAACTTCCGCAGCAGGACCATGTCGGGGTCTTTGCGGTAGGTGGGGAGGAATTCCTCCGGAACGCGCAGCATGATGCGCTCAAGGACGTCCACGGCCCGACGAATATGGGCGCTCGCTTCCTTTACATCACCGCGGCGCAGGTAGATTTCCCCTATCTTGTAATTCAGCCGCCAGAACCATTCGGGCAGTACCACGTCTCGAAGCGCGCCCAGGGCGTTTTCAAGCAGCGCCAGGCGTTCATCATCGGAGGCCTCGGACATGTTGGCCCTGGCGATTGCCTTTGCGGCGACGCCGTGCGCCTGAAAAACGCGCCGGTTGTGCTTGGAGGCCAGCCGCGTCACTTCGTCCGCGACCTCCACCGTCTCGGACCAGCGCCCGATCGTAGTGCAGAAAGATGCCTTGCGCATCAGTATGAAACACAGTTGTTCGTTGTCGTTCGCCTCACGGGAATGCAGGATGGCGCTGTCGAGGCGCTCGATAGCCTTGCTGCCCAGTCCGTGCATGAAGTCTATCACGGCGGACATTTCGCTGTGGAGATAACGCGCATCCTTGTCTTTTTCCGCATCACACAATTCCATTGCTTTGACGTAGTGCGCTTCGGCCTCGACCGGTTTGCCGAGTTGCTTGTAGAGGTTGCCCAACCTGTAATAACAGTTTCGGACTGTGGGCGAGGCTCCTATCCGCGTCAGGTAATCAAGGGCTTGTTTCAGGTAGTCGAAGGCTTTGCGGTACTGCGCCACTTCCGCGCACAATCCGCCCAGGTTATACGCCGAAGGGCCCAGCAAAGACGCCGAGGCGGTCTTTTTTGTCAGACTGTAACCTTCCTCCAGCAACTCTATCGACTTTAACTGGCGGCCTTCCCTCCAGTGGCAGTACGCCATGTTGTTATATACACTGGCCACCCCATGCTGGTCTCCGACCTGCCGGAACATCTCCAAAGCCGCCTGGTATGCGTCCAGGGCTTTTTCGTACCTGCCGGTCTCCCCGTAAACAACTCCGAGGTTGTTCTTGATTGCACCGAGGTCTTCGGGCGAAGCGTCTTCCAGGGGGAGTTGCATCACCCTTTCGCAATATCCCAGGGCGCGTTCCTTGTTGAGCAGGTGCATCTGGGCCCTTGCGATGCGCGCCAGCAGCCTGGCTTCTATCACGGGGAACATGCCCGCGGCGCACTCCAGTCCTTTTTCAAGAACAGCATTGGCTTCGCTGAACTTGCCTTGTGTTGTAAGCAGCACGCCTATCTTTTCATACGCCGATGCCGCCAGGCGGGCGGGCAGGAGGTCGTCAGGCAGCGAGAGGATGGCATTAAACGTCTCAAGGGCCTCGTCCGTGCGACCGGTGTCCTGTTGAAGCTCCGACATCCGCTGCAATATCTCCAGCCGCATCCGGCCATGTGATTTGTCGTCCGGCAGTGTGGACAGCGCACTCGAATAGAAGTCGAGCGCCATGTCCAACGACTTGCGCGCCTCACATCTCTTTGCCGCTTTCAGCGCGGAAACGTAGTTCATCACGGTCCGCGTGGTTTTTGGACGGCTTTGCCTTTTTCGGGGCATGGCGTTCTCCTGAGCGCCCGTCGGACAGCGCTGCCTCGCCGGTGATGATGGAGGGGTCAATCACGGCGCTTGCTTATTCAATATCGGCAGGCCGGCGCGCATTCATTAGAGACTCGCCCTCCGGCCCCGGACCGCCCTGGAGACCGAAAAAGCGAACCAGGGTGCCTCGTCACCGCTTCCGGCCCGATATCTAAATTATAGGGATTATGCGGGTTAATTGTCAAGCCGGCCGGGTCTGCCGGGAGCATGTAAGAATCTTGGAAAGGCCGCACCGGTGACAGTCACCATTATCCATTCGGACCCTGACGGGTCCTCAGGGCGAGGACCCGGAACGGGCGGAGCGCAGACGTTCTGAAGGAGCGGCCCGCTTGTAGATGGTGACTGTCACCAATTACGGAGGCGTTCCGCCCTTGCCGGAACGGATCGTAGATGGTGACTGTCACCGTAAGGTGT
>QNCA01000262.1 GCA_003644325.1 Planctomycetota bacterium | reverse complement strand
TCCGTTCCGACAAGGTCGGAACGGCTCCGTAATTGGTGACAGTCACCGAGGTTAACAAAAACTCAGTCAACTTGAGTAATCTACGAATCTCGTTCGCACGGCTCACGAGATTCCGCCCGTTCCGGGTCCTCGCCCTGAGGACCCGTCAGGGTCCGAACGGGTAATTAGTGACAGTCACCGCGCCGAGCAAGCGGGAAAGGGAAGCATGTAAGAATCCTGGAAAGGCCGCACCGGTAACAGTCACCGTGCCGGCAGCGCCCGGGATTCCTACATGCTCCCATGCTCCCGCGGGAAAGAGATATTTGTTGGAGCGGAGCGATTACGTGTTAAAATGCCCGCCTTTCGTTTTGAACCTGATAGGACGGATTTTATTATCGAGAAAGCGGAGGACAAAATGAAACAACGTTCGATGAAGTGGTTGAAAATGCTCACCGAAGCCAAAGGCGTTTCGGGCCACGAGGACGGGATAGGCAAAATGATTTCGAAGGAGATGAAAGGCCTCGCGACTATCTCGGGCGACAAACTGGGCAGCGTTATATGCAAAAAGACCGGGCTGAAAAACGGGCCGAAAATCATGCTGCCCGGTCACATGGACGAAGTCGGATTCATGGTGAAGTCGGTGACCAAGGAAGGCTTCATCAAGTTCATCCCCGTGGGGGGCTGGTGGCCGGGGGTGATAATGGCGCAGAGGATGACGGTCCAGACCTCTAGGGGAGAATACATAGGAGTGGTCGGCTCGAAGGCGCCTCACAAAATGACCGAAGAGGAACGCAAAAAACCGGTGGAAATAAAGAACATGTTTATCGACATCGGCGTGAAGGACAAGGATGAGGCCGAGAAAAAATTCGGCGTAAGGCCCGGGGATCCGATTATCCCGCTTTGCCCGTTCACGGAAATGGCCGACAAGGACTACATCCTGGCCAAGGCCTACGACGACCGCGTCGGCTGCGCGCTGTTTATGGACGTGATCGCGGAGTTGAAAAACCGCAAGCATCCGAACGTCGTGTACGGCGTGGGAACCGTGCAAGAGGAAGTGGGCCTGCGCGGAGCAAAGACCAGCGCCGCGGCGGTGGACCCGGACGTCTGCATCTGCCTGGACGTGGGTATCGCCTCGGATACTCCCGGCAGCGGTGAAGACGATGCCAACGGGCTGGGCAAAGGCCCGCAGATTTCCGTGTATGACGGCAGTATGATACCGAACACGCGCTTGCGGGACCTGTTCATCAAGACGGCCGAGCGCCGCAAGATTCCGTATCAGTTGCAGGTAATGGAGCGCGGCGGCACCGACGCCGGGCGCGTACATCTGCACGCCGCGGGAGTGCCCTCACTGTACCTGGGCATCGCCACGCGCTATATTCACTCGTCGGTAAGCGTTCTGCATAAGGCCGATTACGACAACGCGCTGAAACTGCTGCTGGAGGTCATCATGCAACTGGACGCCAAGACCGTTGCAAGGCTTTAAGGAAGGAAGCGCGGCGGCAATCCTTTTCGCGGCAGAACCCAACTGCCGGTCCGGGCACATGGCCCCGGATCTGCGGTTTTTCCCGTCATTTGAAATGTTCGGCTGCCTTGCACTAAGGTGAAAAGTTCTCGAAGATTTTCGCCGATAGTCTATTATCCGCAAACATCAGGTCTTCGCGCCAGACCATTACACACGTCAATGCAACATCCCGACCATGGTTCAATCCTTTGCAGCACGTAAATCCGAAGGTTTCAGGCCGAGTTGAGTCGGGATTCCGGAGTGCAATTCTTGAAATTCAGGTTCCTCTCATCGATAAGCAGCAAACTCGTGCTGTTCTTCTGTGCGGCTGCGGTCATACCTCTTGTGCTCTGCAGCGCTTTCATTTTGCAGGCGGTGAGCAACCACTTCAACACGGTCGAAAACGAGATGGCCCGTCGGGACCGGGACAATGTCCTGACCATTATCGATGACCGGCGGGAATCGCTGCGGGCACATTGCCTTGATTACGCCGTCTGGGATAAGACATATGAATATGTCGCTAATCCCGATGAAGACTGGGCAGAGTGCAACCTTTATAGTGGTTGTATCAAGACATACAACCTGGACATCACCTATATCACGGATGCGGAAGGACTGGTAATCTGGGCGTATGACAAAACGGAACAGGTGCATGGAGGCGACAGAGTGAACGACACCATGCTGTTCACCGGGACGATGGCCGATGGCGATGTAAGCGGCTTCCTGGTTACAGAGAAGGGCACCTTTCTGGTATCGTCTCACGCCGTGCTTCGGACCGACGAAAGCGGCCCGAGCCGGGGAGCGCTTGTCATCGGACGCTTGATCGACGAGAACTTCGAGAAGACGGTCAGTAAACTTTCCAACAACAAGGTGGGCTTTTACGCGGCCGGCGCCGACGCCGACAACAGCCTCCACGCAGCCATCGGCGATGGTCCGTCGGAGGAGACAGGGCAAGATAAACTCCTGATCCAGAGGCCGAATTCTGCGGTACTAGAGACATACTCGCTTTTGCAGGGAATAGACGAACGGCCGGCCCTGGTCATGCGCGTGCAGTCCGGCAGGTCCGTGTTCACTTCCACGATCGGCCGCATAATCCACACATCAATCCCCTTCATCATCGGTGCGCTGCTGTTGTCGGGGACTGCGGCCTGGTTCATAGGACGCTCAATTCTTTCACGAGTCAAAGACCTTACAAAAGCCACGCAGGAAATAATCAGGGAGCACAACATGGCCGCATCCGTGCCGGTTGTGGGCAACGACGAGTTGTGTGAACTGGCAAGGTCCTTCAACGTCATGGTCGCGGAACTGGCGGAGTCGGAGGAGTTGCTCAGGCGAAAGAATGACCAGTTGCGCAGGGCCTCGGAGGAACTGAAGCAAAAACACGCCCAGGTGGTATTTCACGAGAAGATGACATCAGTCGGCCAACTGGCCGCGGGCGTGGCGCATGAATTCAACAATATACTCACCTCGATTATGGGATACGGCTCGATGGCAAAAACCGACCCTGAATACATGGCCAAATTTCTGGAAACAGTGCTCACCCAGGGCGAACGCGCGCTCGAGATAACGGAAGGCCTGCTGAACTTCTCCCGGAGTCAGACAGAGGAGAAACGCCCGTTCAACATAGCAGCAGCCGCTGACGAAGTGCTCTCGATGATAGAGTCGGAACTCTCCCGGGAAGGCATTGACGTGGTGCGGTATTACAAAAACGTGCCCCCGGTGGTGGCCGGTGAAGTTCATGTGAAACACGCGCTGCTCAATATCATCGGCAGTTCGCGCGAATGCCTGCCCGAAGGCGGCGTGATTAAGGTCGCCGTACAGACTGAAGAGGACATGGTCGGCCTGGAGATATCGAACAACGGCAAGGCTCTCCCCAAAGAAGTCCTCAACCGAATGTTCGAGCCGTTCTTCGGCGCCAGGGGAACAAAGGGCTCCAGGGACGCATCGGACACATGCAAGCCGGCCCTGGCCGTGGCGCACTTCATAATAGAACAATCAGGCGGAACCCTGAAGGCGACATCGGAAGAACAAGTGGGCACGGCCTTTACAATCCTGCTGCCGGCCTATTCCTCACCGGGCGAGCAGAGTCGGCGCCATCGCCGACAACATCGAGATGAGGGAGGCGGAGCCTCTGCGTCCCGAAAGGCTCTCCAAGACAAGCCGGCCGGGCTGCATCCCCCGCTTGCCGCCGAAAAGAGACGAGCAACTCACCCTCGTAGCATGCCGGGACAGGCAACTTGAACCCGTCGCCCTTCTCACCAACCGCCCGATCCGTTCGCTCAAAGAGGCGCCGCCCGCCGCCG
>QNCA01000261.1 GCA_003644325.1 Planctomycetota bacterium | reverse complement strand
TTTTCGGCGGTGCTGCCTTTGGTTACGGCCTTCAAGCGTGCGCCGGGGTCGCACTTCCGGGGGGAGACATCAAATGCCAGGCCGTTTATGGTGCCGTGGTAGCATACATCGTTCTCTTTGAGGAGTTTCATGAAGAGTTTAATCTGATTGATGCTTACGGCATAGCCGATGCCGGTGTTGGCCTTGTATCCGTACCGTGGGAAGATCAGGCCGTTGAGCCCGAGCAACTTGCCGTCGAGCGAGATCATGGGCCCGCCCGAGTTACCCGGGTTCAGGGGGGCGTCGGTCTGGATAGCGTCTCCATACAGAAAGGTTGTGCCGAGTTTGCTCGGGCAGATGTAGCGATTTTTCGCGCTCACCACGCCGAAGGAGACCGTCGGATTTGAGTCATTAGAGAGACTAAACGGGTTGCCCAGGATTATGACCAACTGGCCCACCTCCAGCGCATCGCTGTCGCCGAGTTCTAGGTAAGGGACCTTTTCCCCTTCAGGCAGATCGAGCTTGCACAGTGTCGTGTCGCCGAGCGGGTCCCAGCCGACCTTCCTGGCTATATAGGTGGCTCCGCCGGGCAGCAAAACCGTGGTGGTCTCGTGGCTTTTGAATACCTGCCAGGCCACGTGGAAATTGGTCAAGAAGTAGCCGTCCTCGCTGATGAGCACGCCCGAGCCGCCGCCGATTCTCACGAATGCCGGCATCACGTCGGCGATGGTCTCTTCGAGGTCGGACTGGACCTTCAGGACCTTGTCCATCTCCGGAGGAGCGGCCGGTGCGGCTCGTCCCCATAGCGGCACCAGCGCCAAAGTGAAAACGAAAATTATTGCAAGTGTTGCTCTACTGGTCTTCATGTCTTTTATCCTACTCGTTACAGTCGTTTTCGGATGATGGTAAGCACGGATTCCCACGGCCCCGCTACATCCCCGGTGGGGGTTCTCTCAGAGTCGCCTCGATTTCTATGATTTCGTCTCCTCTCTTGAGTTTGATTTTCACCTTGTCGCCTATTTTCTTTTTCTTCATTATGTTAATCAGTTCGGTAATGTTCCGCACGGGTTTTCCGTCCATCTCGACTATCAGATCGCCCGGCTCGATGCCCGCTTCTGCCGCGGCGGTGTTCTCTGTCACCTCTTTGACGAGCACGCCGTCGTTTTTGTTGTAAGAAGGCTCCATCTTGATGCCCAGGAACGCCCTCTTGGGCAGGGAGAGGACCTTGCCGTCCTTGAGGTCATCCAAGATGCTCAGCAGTTTGGTGGAGGTGTTTGCGAAGCCCACGCCGGAAGATTGGCCGAGAGTGTTGGGCCGTCCCTTGCTGCCGGTGTTCACAAAGCCCACTATCCCGATAAGGTTCCCCTCTATGTCTATGAGCGCCCCGCCGGTGACGCCGTAGTTGATGCGCGCGTCGAACTGATACGCCTGTATCTCCGGCCGCAGGCGCCCTAACGCGCTGATGACGCCGAAACTGAGAGAGTGCTTGAATACGTTTTGTGCGCGCCCCACCGCCATGACGAAAGAACCCACCCTGACATGCTCGGACTCGTAGAGCGGCAGGTACGGCAGGCGGCCCGGGTCACCTTCCAACTTGAGCATCGCCACGTCCATGTCCTTGCTGTAGCCCAGGAGTTTTGCGGGGTAGCGTTTGCCGTTGCCGAAGGTCACCGTGATGCGCTCAACATCGCCGGATACGTTGAAGTAACTGGTCAGAATGTGCCCTTCCCTGTCGATGCACACGCCACTGCAGGGGCCGTAAGGCCGCCGGCCGTAACCGGGGGCCAGGCGGCCTCTTTGCATCATCGGGGGAGTGGGGTTTTCATGGTACGGTGTGTCGCCTTTCTTGCGGTAGACCCGCACCTGCACCACGGCACGGGCGGCCTTCTGGCTGCTGGACATCACCACCTTTTCCAGCGCGGCTAGTTCGCCGCGCGCATACGCGGTCTCGGCGATGAACGCCAGGCCAAACAGAATTAGAGCCGCGCAGACAATTGATATTTTTGCCTTCATTGTGCCCTCGCTTCACAGGCGCGGCAACCCCGCGCCCTGTACCTTCGGTGTTTCGGAAATCCCGGCGCCGTCCGCCGGATTAGAATTCCTTGCCCAGTTTTCTTGAGACCTTGACCTTGAAATCCCGTCTCCAACCTTCCCGGTTCTCCATTGTCAGTACCAGTTCCTGGTTCGCGCGGACGGACCTGAAGACCACCTCGAACGCAGCCACGGAGCCTATAGGCCTTCCGCCGGCTTTCAGCAGCCTCAGCCCGGGTGTTATGCCGGCCTTTGCCGCCGGTGAGCCCGGGGTGACCTTGAGGACCTCCACGCGTCCGCCGCCCTTGTCCACCAGGCTGAATCCTATCCAGGGAGTGCCCCTGCCGGGCCCGGCGGATGGTCCCGGACCCATCACGACGGCGGGGGGCTTGATTTCTTTGCCTTTTATGCCCTTGTCCAGCGTTACCCGCAGAATTATCTCTTCTTTGCTGCGTTTTACGCTTATGTTTGCGGTGCTGCCGGCGGGGGAGTTGCCGAGAACCCGCCTGATGTCATCGTCGGTGTTTATCAGGACGGTGTCGATTTCGGTTATCTTGTCGCCTTTTTTGAGGCCGGCCCTTGCCGCGGGGGAGCCGCCGTCAACGGCGGTGATTACGGTGTTTTCGAACTCCATACCGAGGTAGCCGGAGTAGATGGTACGCCCCAGTTTGAGGTCTTCCAGGACCATTTTGACCTGGTCGATGGGCACCGCCGTGCCCAGGAAACGTGACCGGGAGTAGCCCTTGGCGGCGACGCCGATGACCCGTCCCTTGATGTCGACCAGCGGCCCGCCTTCTACGCCGGCGTTTACCGCCGCGTCCGTTTCGATGACGTTGCCGCTGTAGCCGCTGTCGCCCGTCAGGCGATATAATCCGCTAACCGTCCCCACGCTGAACGCGGGTTGTTCGCCGTTCTGTATGCTGCCGAAGACGTTGCCGACGGTCATGGCGAACTGACCGACCCTGACCTCCCGCGAGTGGCCCAGGTCCATCGCCTTGTAGCCGCTGCCCTCCACCCTGATGAGGCAGATGTGGTTGTACGGGTCGGTGGAGACAAGTTCCGCGCTTCGGCGCTCGTCGGAGTCCAGATGTATAACGATGGGGTTTGTTGCCGCGACCTTCTCCAGGTCGCCGTTTGTGAGCATCAGCCCGTCTTCGCTGATAAAGAAGCCGGTGAAGATTTGGTTGCCCGACAGCACCGCGGCGACGCTCTCGCGGGTCTCGTTGTAAATCTCGATGAACTCCTGCTCCAGACACTTCAGTCGCTTCGGCGCGGCGTGCAGGCGGCTCTCCGCCGTAAATACCGGCGAGATAATGATCGCGCACGTGACGAGAACGAGTAATAGTTTTCGATGTATAGATTTCATGGCGACTCCTGTAAATCGTGGTATGCTTTCCCCGCCCTGGAACTCGCGATACACACCCGCTGTGGCAGGGGATGGCGGCTTCGACGGCGTTTCCCGGGCCTTGTACTCAATATTATACAGATTTTCGCGCGTTTTGTTTGACGGGATTTGCCGACGCTTGGGTGAATAATAAAATGGGCAGGGTCGGAATTGAACCGACGACACCAGGATTTTCAGTCCTGTGCTCTACCGACTGAGCTACCTGCCCAGGAATTGCATCATCCGGGAAAAGTAAACTTTTGGCGACGATTATATTCCGTAGGAATAACAAGTCAACAATATTCAGGGAGAGGCATTTGCGCATTTGCGCCGTGGGAGGTACTTCGGGTGTGCCGGACAATCATCGCGGCTTTGTTTCTCCGCGCTCTCCC
>QNCA01000260.1 GCA_003644325.1 Planctomycetota bacterium | reverse complement strand
GAGGTCTCGGTGTCCGGGTCGCTGGGACTTGACCCCGCAAGGGAGACGGACCTCTCCGTAACGGTCGGACGTCTCGACGCGCGGCGACTTTTCAGGCTCCTCCTGGTGGAGAACTTTTCGGGGAAATTCGACTTCCTCGAGAACGTGGAGGTCGGCGGCACAATCACCTCGGACGGTCTGCGGGTGCGCGGTCAACTGAGCGCGCCGCGCATAACCGGAAGAATCGCACTGCACGACGTCGGAGTCTCCTACAAGGATTTCGCCGTTGAAAATCTCGACGCGGATTTGCCCATTGACCTGGCCTTCGGTAACGACGTTGCGACCGGCGTCGAGGTGCGCGAGGGAGTGATAACTTTCAGCCGCTTCGGGGCGGGTCCGGCCGAGATGGTCGCCAAAAGCCTGCCGTTCAAACTGGTTGACCGCGACATGGTCTTCGAGGAGGAATTGCGCTTCAGGGTGCCGGGCGGCGTGCTGAACGCGGAAGGGTTTAGAATAAACGGCGTCACGGTCTCTCAGATTGCCGCACATGATACGGAGTTCAAACTCATCGGACTGCGCGGCGACATCGATCTGAGACGCTTCACGAAAGAACTCGGCTGGCCGGACATGCAGGGGGCGCTCGAGGTGCGTCTGGGCGACGTGGTCGTCGTCGGAGAGAAAATAGCGGCCTCCGGAGGCATGACCCTGCGCGCGTTCGGCGGAGAGGCGGAATTCGAGAGCCTGAGCGCAGACAACGTTTTCAGGGGGCCTGCGTCGGTATTGTTCAGCGCAGACATCAGAGACATAAGCCTGGATGCGCTATCGAGGGCCTTCGGCTTCGGCGGGATATCCGGCACGTTGCGAGGCCGCGTGAAGGAATTTGAATACGTGAACAACAACGCGAACCGCTTCGAAATCGACCTCGAGGTGGTGGACGGAGAACGCAAATATATAAGGCCGGAGTTCGTCCGCGATTTCATTTATATAAACTCGGGGCGGATCGTGGACCTGCCGCGTAACCTGCTCGTGAACATCGGCACCCGGCGCCGGTATGCATACGAGAGTTTCGGCATAACGGCGAAACTGCGAAACAACTACCTGAAACTGGGCAGCAAGTACGAATACAAGGGGAAGGAGGCGTTCATGCTTGCGAAGTGGTACGGAGGCGTGAACATAATCAACGAAAACCCGGGCCGCGTTTACATGTGGAAGCCGATATACGACAGGATCGCCGGCGTCATGCAGGGCAAGACCCGGCCCGAGACCAGCATGACCGTTCGCCCCGGGTCGTAACCCCCCGGGCCTCGCCCGGCTTCCGCCTTTTTTCTATTGAGTCCTGTATGTTCAAAGGGGCATGCGTCGGAAAGGCCCATACTGGACTTTCATGTTCCGGCAACATTTTGTCAATAAGAACTTGTGCAGACAAGGCAGGGGGGATACTTCCACATACGCCTCATTCCTGCTCTCGCGGCTGCCCCAGTTTGAGCGCGGCCAGCATCTTGATTATCTGTTCGTCGCTTAAGCCCTGCTTCTTACACTTGGCCACGAGAATTCTTACCAGGGTGGGTGGATTGCCGCGCTTGACGGCGTCTTCCATCGCCCTGTCAAGATCTGTCTTCTCGCTTTCGGGCTTTTCTTCCAGGTGGTCTCTCGGGGCCTTGACTTTCTGCCACTTCTTCAGGTTCTCGATTATTTCCTCGTCGGACAGGCCCTTCAGTATCAGGACTTGCACAATCTGTTTTGCAACGAGTTCTTCCGTGCCGGTCCTTTCCATCATCTCTGCCATCGCCGCCCTTACCACGGGCGACATTTCCCGTATCTTGCCCTTCGTCTCACCTTTTTCCCCGGGCGCTTCCTTCGGTTTGAGTCCGTTTATCAGTTTTATTATCTTTTCTTCCGGCCACTTCAACAACTTGCCCGTTTGTACGACCTTATCGATTTGCTCCTGTGTAACCCCGCGCTCGAGCGCGTTCTGTATGGCCGCTTGCAGGGGGGTTAACTCCGGCTCGGGTTCGGGGCCCTTCTTGTAACCTTTCTTCATCTTGAAGAGTTTCGCCAGGGCCTTGGCCTGCGACCGGGAGAAGCCCGCCTTCTCCATCTCCGCCACCGCGCCTTTCTTGTCCGCGCCGGGCGCCGGCGCCTTGATGCGCAACTCAAACAACCTGAGCAGGGTCTCTATCTGCTCCTCGCTGAAGCCCGAGTCGCGGAGCAGTTTCTTTATTTCTTCCGGGGTTCCCTCTTGCGTGTCCGGCGCCGGTATTTCCTCACCGCCACCCGTCGCCGCCAGTTTCAGTCTTATCGTTTTGACCCATTCACCCCTTTTCATCGACAATACAACGGCGCTTCCGGGTTTCAGGAGTCGTCCCAAGTGTTCCGCCGATTCAGGCCGGACGCCGTTTACCTTTACGATGATGTCCCCCACTCGCAGTTTCTGCGCCCTGGCAGGCCCCCCGGGCAGGACCTTGACTATCACGGCGGTCTTTGTCCCCTCGTCGAATTCATAGATTACGCCCAGAGCGCTCGATTTGTGCCGCCCTTCCCCGAGATTATCATCCTCGCGGTTTTCGGTCGGGCGCGCCCCGCCCGCGTCGAGGACCAGGATGCCGTTTGACAGGTCAAGCGTCACAGTGTAGTTGCCGAGGAAATCCACGCCGAGCACCGCGTCAATGTTTACGCCGCGCTCCGCCCTTATCAACTGAAGGCGGGGTGAAATCCCCGCGACGAAACTCGCCTTGCCCAGGTCATGATTACCCGCCGTCAACTTGACCGCCCGGCTGGAACCGGCGCCCTCGAATCTTTGAGCGGCATCGGGAGACAGAACCGACTGCATTGTGCAGATATCCACAAGGGCCTTGAGTTCCCGTCCGTCGGCCTTCAGCGCCACTATCGGGAGGTTTCTCGATGTGTCAATTCTAAGAACAGTCCGCCGTTCGCCACCCTTCGGTCTCTCTCCGGCCCTGCTCCTTGCCAGTGTGCCGGCGCCGCGGCGGTAGTCCAGCGTTATCCTGAGTTTCGACGCTACGTCGTAGCCCAGCATTCCCGCAAACGGCTTCAGCGCGGAGTGTGAATAATTATCGTTCCTGCCGACAACCAGCGACCGGCCCTTCAACTCCATTCCCGCAACGTCAAGCGTTACCGTGACGCGGCCGCCCCTGTCCTGCAACCCAAGCCGTGTCACCAACTCCGGCGAGACCATGGTCGCGGCGCACTGCGCCGGATTCAGCAGGAACCTTCCCGCCTCGCTTCCGTTGATTTTGCAATCGACCAGAAGCACCTTCAAGTCCGGCTGCAACTTCACCGTCTCTGCCGTTGCGCCGCCCGCACAGGCCAGCAACGCCATTGCCAGCGGTAAAAACAGACGTGCCTTCATAGTATCCTCCGTGTAAACAATCAGATTCTCCGTCTCTCGCGCCCCATATCATACACATGCTTCCCGCGAATGCAACACGACGGGCCAGGGGGCATGCAATATTCTGGTAGCGCCGGCGACGGCGCCGGTGACTGCCGCCATTACGGAGCCGTCCCCGATGTGTCGGGGGCGGATCGTAGATGGTGACTGTCACCGTGCGAAAAGATTCTTGCGCGCTCCCATCCCCGCTATACTCTTGCACCGGTATGATACAATAGATTACGAAGGAATTTGGACACTGTTTGAAGGGGTTTCTGCCATACGGGCAGGTGTTTGCTTACATGCTCAAGTTGACTGACTTTTTCTGGATGATGGTGGGTGCTTGATTATAATCTGCTGTTTCACAACACCTTACGGTGACAGTCACCAATCTACGATCCGTTCCGACAAGGGCGGAACGGCTCCGT
>QNCA01000259.1 GCA_003644325.1 Planctomycetota bacterium | reverse complement strand
GTTACGGCAGCAAGAATGGCAACGCCTATCCCTATGAAAGCGAAGATATGCCATGTCAAGGGCTCGCCGGTACCGCCGCTCGATTCCCCTGAGCGTGCGGCTCGCCCTCCATGCTTCTGGTTTTGCATCTGCCCGTTCTCGGAGTCTTCAGGGGCAGGTGGCACCACTATCTCAAATTCGAGAATGTCGGAAACAAGGCTCTTACCGTCTTGCCAGTATGCGTCGGGGCTCTTGGGAAAGGGAACTGTAAGCTGGAGTGTGTATTTTCCAGGGGTTTCTAAATAATCTCGGAGTGGGGATTGAAGAAGATCGATATGTTCTTCATGAGTGGCGTCGATTCCCATATGGTGGATTTTCGCAGGAGACAGTTCTATCTCGTCAGGCAATGTAATTGTAACTGACTTGCCGTTTCGGGTCAGGCGATACAGCAAGGGATCGTCAAGGTCAGGCACCGTTATCTCTTCACCGTCGAGGGGCCCGAGGTTCTCGAACGTCAACGTTACAGGTATCTTTTCTCCGACAACGTATCTCGGTTTGTCCGCCGAGATGGAAAGGCGTACACGCTTGTCCTGCGGCAGGGTCTTCGGGTCCACATCCACATAGATGATGCATTCTTTCTTCACCGCTTTGTCAAAATTCCTGTAAGCGTAAACCTCTATTTTGTGCGCACCTTTCCTGACCGGTCGGTAATAGTAGTTCTCCTTCTCCTTTCTGATCCTGCCGGCCGGGACAAAAAATTTGTAGTTAAGCCCTTCTCTCGATTCGCCGTCGACTTTCAGGATGAGTTGCGTCTCTTCGCCGACCTGGATGATCCGCTTTGAAGGCGTAAACTGCGCGATGCCGAAGCTGAGTTTCTCGTTGCTCCCGGCCAACGTGGGGCGAAGTTTAAGAAGACGATCAACCTCGCGGTTAATGGCTATCCTCGCTTCTTTCGGGATGAAGCCACTTCGCCCGTATCCATATTTCCCATGGCAGGTGCGATCTATCGACCAGTCATTCAACCATATGAATACGTTGTCTCTTGTCCAGAATGCATTATGGCCGAGCGTTGTCTCGCCACGACTCATTTCCCTTGCTCGGGCATCCTTCTCAAAAAATAACTCCATGACAAGTGCGGCGTCGCCGTACCGCAGAGCAGGGTCACTGTTGGGAGTAGGGTTCCCAGAGCCGCTGGCGGCACGCCACAGGTGCTTTTGCGCCTTTTCTATGGAATCATAGACGGTTATCCAGAGAACAAAACCGTACAGGTACTTCTTGAAGTAATCCTTCCCCTTCGGCTTTACATAGTCATTGTGAAGAAATGTAAACGTATACGTCTTGTACTCGGAATCCGAAAGAACGGCCTTTTCCACTTTCCAATCGGCAAGAGACCATTTCTCGTGTGCCAGGGGCCATCCATCGGTGAAGCGTGTGTCTTCGCCTTCAAGCAACTTCCCCACCCAATCAGGCGGAGGGGGCTCCGCTCCCGGGTTGTGGGGGCCAGCTTCGTCTTGAGCGCTGGTGGGCTCTGCGAGCCCCGTCACGGCCAGGAGCGTGAACACAATCGTGGCGATCTTGTAATACGAAACATGCATGTCCGTCTCCCTATCTCTGAGAAAAGACCATACGCACTATCTGACGGGCCAGATTACAGCCTCTCCGCCTGGCACGCAATCCTGATAGGTGCTTGCCAGGCGTGACTTATAATCACCATAGTCATTAACAACCACGTGAAATACGAAGCACTCGCCACTGGCCACACCCGATACACCGCTTATCGTGAAACTTACTTCACCATTATCGGAAGTATATGCGGTTCCGGTAGTGGCGCGCGCGTGGTTCTTTGTTGTGGGTCCGATCTCCACGACCTTCCAGTTGCCGGCCGCTCCGTCGTAAATAACGAACCAAGTCCTCCCAGCCACAGCTTTTGCCGGGTCATGTGTCAGACCGGACAGCGTTCCCTCAAAAGCCGGGTTTCCATCAGCGTCGAGATTTTTCTCGACATCGCTCAGAACACTTGAACCAATACTCTTCGTCTTGAATTCAAACTTGTCCCCCACAGCAAACGCGGCACCTGTCCTCTTTATAGTGAAGGATACATGGCTCACTTTACTTCCTTTCTTTGACTCATAGAATATGTCTGTACTTGCATCGTTGTCCATTGCTCCGGACTCACTGCCTACTACATCCCAGGTTCCACCAGCGTTGTAAGTGACCGTCCAGGTTTCGTCACCGGCATGAGGACCTATCGCCAGATAACGGAGAACCCCTTTGCTATGGTTTTTCGTTATCGTGCCGTCCAACCTCTGGTCAAATATCATGCCGGTCGACAACACGGCTTCATCCAGGGGATATGGCGATTTCGTCGGATTTGTGTCGCCATCCAGCTTTAAACAGGCGTCATACACCTTGCCGCCATAATCATAAGAATTCAGCCAGCACACCTCGTGATACGCAAAAGTTCCGTATCCCTTCCCCCTCTCAAAGGGAAAGTAGAATTTAGGATTTGTCACCGACTCGGCACCGATTACAAGCATCTTGTTACAGAAAAATCCCGTCTCGCTGCCACCCGAATAGCGCGTAATCTCGCCATTTAGAAGATTCACTCCGAGAGATCTGGTAAAGGCCTGTACGAAACCTGCGCAATCCACACAGTTTAAGGTGGCGCCTTTACCCGCGCCTCCGACCGCACGCTCGAATGCCTCTGTCAAATTAAAACTCGGACCTGCCGAAATGTAGTAAGTGGTCTTTCCGTTCCCGTTGGCCGTGGGTGGGCCGTCGTAGAGAAGGGTTCCGTCCTTACCCAGTTCATAGATTGCCTCGGTAACGAGTTTCGCGGCATCCTCGCGGGAAGCGGCGCCGTCGGCCCATTCCGTCGCCAAGTGCACTGCTCCAACCCACAGGCGTGAATTGCCGCCGCTGTCGAGATAGGGTTCAATCGGTTCGTCCAGTACCGAATATAGGGCGTGAGTGGTCTTCTGGTAACCGGGCACTCTGTACCACTTGCCCTTATCTTTGTACTCGAAGTAAGTCTTTATTGTGTAATCCATCTTCTGGTGGACATTGTCGGGGATGGCGCCGTCGCTCTGGAGTTCGTATTCTGTGTTTGGGCCGATGTCTTCTTCGTCGTTACCTCCCTCGACGGATGCAAATCCCTCCGCACGGATGGCAATATCATATGTCGTGTCGTAGCTGTCAAATGTATGTGCATTTCCGTCTATCTGGGATACATAGTCGTTCCCCGTCTTCACTTTGACTCGTACTTTGCTTCCCTTCTTATAACATGCGGGTCTATTGAAGTTATCGTCCTCAACAACAGTTAGAACTCCGTTCTTGTCCTCTTGAGGCCACATTAGCCCGATTGGCGTCGGCTTTTCCGGGTCTAAGTCTGTCACCGTGCTTCGGGGGACTTTCTCGGAACGCGGCGTGCCATCGTCAAGGTCCAGCACGGCCTTGTCTTCTGTCCCGTCCCAGTCGTCTTTCCCTATGCGCCATTGTGGAATTGGAATGACAAAGTCATTGGCCGGGCCGGAGACCTCGGTACTATCCGGCTTCAAGTGGTACATCATTTCATAGTGGTTGTTATCGACCGAACCGTCACCATCGCTGTCGCTATCCTCAAAAGTCACCTCAGTAACCCCCAGCCTCACCACGTCAATCCGGTATTCAACCCAGTCCCTCCATATCTTCCAAAATTTCTTCGTGTAGGCCTCGATTCTTACAAAATAAGGTCCGGGATCCACAAACTTGCCTGCGTGTGGCTGCCCCGTAGCCCACCTCCCGTCCCAACGTTTTTCTATTTCGATACTCACGGGAT
>QNCA01000258.1 GCA_003644325.1 Planctomycetota bacterium | reverse complement strand
TCAGGCTGATGTCGGTCGGCGCGGCGTTGGTGGCAGTAATGGTATCGCTGACAACGGCGCTGTCGTAGGGGTTCTCAACCGTCAGTTTGATGGTGTAACTGAGCAGCGACGTGAACTGGTGAGTGACGGTGGGCGCAGTTGTCACCTCGATGGGCAAGCCGTCGTCAAAGTCCCAGGTGTAGGTGATGGGCAGTGTGTCGGTGATGGAGGTGTAGGTAGATGTGAATGTGACAGTTTCATCTCGCAACACGGTAGTGGGCGAGTAGGCGAAACTGGCGGATATCACCGCTGGCCAGGCGTCGAGGTAGACGTCGTCTATGTACCAGAGCAGCCCAGTCTGGGAATCGGCGTTGAAGCGGAATTGGAGGTCTGGGGTTTCGCCGAAATCGCTCAGGTCTACCAGTTTGGTGGCCCAGTGGTCTGTGTCGGTATAGACGGCCATTGGGGTCCAGTCCACACTGTTGGACGAGGCTTCCAGGTATCCAAAATTGCCGCCGGACGGTATGCTGTAGGTAGTATTGAAGCGAATCACCGGCTGCGCATAGTTTGACAGGTCAAAAGAAAGTGTAGGCGTCAGGGAGAGTGTGCCGCTCAGAGCGGTCGAGGTCTCGGCTTTCCAATTTTCCGTCGGCCAGGGCCAAACGGCGCTGTTATCGCTCCAGGGAGATTGCGCGCTCCAGTTGCCGGTGCCGCTCTCCATGTCGTCGCTAAAGATAGTGGTTGCGCGGCTCGCCGGCTCAAAATCGCCGGCGTCATAGCCCAGTTCCAGCCCGGTCACGTGGACTTTATCGAGCACGGTATAAGAGTTTTCGTCCTCATCCAGGATTTTCAGAGCGACGACGGTGTATGTGCCGCTGACCACGCCGTGACCGTTGATCGCCCGCCCGTCAAAGGGGAGAGAGAGGGTCATCTGGGAGCCGACGCTCAAAGAGATGGGTTCGCTCACGCCATAGACCACCAGATCGCCATCGGGGGCTTGCAGCCAGCCCTCGACTCGATACTCGTCGGCCTGGTCTACCTGGACTTGAACGTCAATGATGAGTTGGTCGTACAGGCCGTCGCCATCCAGGTCTGTGGTCCGGTCGTTGAATACTTGGGTGGGCGTGATGTGTTCGCCCCTCAGGCGCATGTCGCTGGGGTCGGGGACGAGGTTTATGGCGACCGGGCCTCGGTCAACCATAGGGCTCAGGTCGGTGATGGTGTAAACTTCCTGGTCGCGTGAATCGAGAAGCGCGCCGTGAGCATCGAACAACCACACGTGCGCGAGTTTGTATGGTGGTCTGGCTCTCTCTAGTTCAAACACCAACTCGGCAGATGAACCGGAGCCTGTCCATGTCGCGTGGCCCACAAAGCTGCCCTCGCTATCGTAAAGATCGCCTGTGGCTCGATACCTCCCAGATTGGAAAATGTCGAGGGCCGCATCTATAGCAACAGCTTCGTAACGTCCATCGCCGTCGTTGTCCACACCTCGGTGGCTGTATGTGTCGGTCAGTGATGCAGCCATTCTCTCGAATTGGTGCGCCGCATAGTGTGCCATGACGTAACCGGGGTTCCAGGAGTCCAGTGCCTTGTCCCAGGGGCCTAAGCGGCTATCAAATTCCGCTAGGTCTGTGATCCACACGTGTTCCAGGCGATAGGGTTCTTGCGCTCCGGCGCGATTGATTGGCAGGCCCGCAAAGGAGAGCGAGACGGTCTGTGTCCCGGTGTGCAAGCGGATGCGTGTTTTGTCGGCAAAGATTCCACCATAAGCGGCAGCGCCGCCGGGCAGGGCCAGGAAACCGCCGAGTGTGTAGAGGCCTGGGCGGGAAGCGGTTACTTGCACTTTTACGATCAACTCGTCAAAATAGCCGTTGTCGTTCACGTCCAGTCCATAGTCGTCAACGATGGCTTCCAGGCGAACGGCGGATGCAGTATTTACGATCAGGGGCAGAAAGATGTGATGTGGTGAGGATTGTGACGTTAACTGTGCCTCGGGAGTGGGGGGCGCGCTTACTTCGCCGGGGTCGGGTGTGACCGAAACCGCTGCCATGCCAACGGAAACCTGGTAGCCAAAATCGGCGGTGGTGTAGGAATCTTGAGCCGATATGGTCACAGTCAGGGGAACGTTATCGGTGGTGAGAACGGTGCCGGACGGGAATGTGCTGCTGTCCACGTTAAGGATGTAGGTACCGGCCGGCAGTCCGATAAAACCATAGTCGCCGTTGCTATCGCTGGTGTCCGTGTAGACGGTGTAGGGCGAGAGCAAGGTCATACTAATCACTGCCCCACTGAGGCCGGATTCTCCTCCGTCCTGGTTGCCGTCGCCGTCGCTGTCGTTCCAGACGCGGTCGCCGATGAAGTTGGGGTAGGGGCAATCTCCCGTGTGTTCGGGGTTGCATCCCCAGGCTACAGGCTCGATGGGCCAGTTTTCGTTGGTATTGCCACCCGGGTATGGATTGGGCAGCACGTAGGCGGATGGGAAATCGCTAGGCTCCCAGCTGTCTCCCTGCCAGACAGGCACATTTAGTGTGCTCACGTGAGGAGACTTGTCGATCAACGCCAATGGCTCGCGACTATCCCAGTAGTATTCGTACTTGTCATTGGTAAAGTCCCTCGTCGAGCTGATAGGAAAGTCGGTCTGGATCATTGGCCAGTCCCAACCCTCGTTGGCCGTCACGATCATGTCTCCATATCTGTCTGGGTACCATCTGCTGAGAGTGTGATTGTTGGTGGTGCTGTCTTGATCCCAGGGGTAGCACCCACTTTCCTCTCCGGGCGAACCGTAACTGCGCGAGACTCTCCACTCGGGGCCACCGAACCAAACTAAAACCGATGTATCGTACCAACCAGACACTGCTCCCTCGCCGTGTTGCCCTGAGCCGGTAGCAGTTCTATTTAACCAATCCACGCTGAATGGCCGGGCGGCAATGCCGGCGGAGCGGAGAAACGTCGTCAACAAGTTGGCTTGATCCTGGCATGCTCCTCCGTACTGCAAATAACCGCCTTGCCCTGTGCCGCAAGCGTTATCGTCCCAGTATTTGTACAAGACGGTATGCGTGTTGTTATGGATTCCATCGTATTCGACTTTGGACTCGTGATTGGCCCAGCCAACCAGGGATGCTGCGGCAACTATTTGATTATCGTAACCTTCAATCTTGGGCATCACGTGGTTGAGGAATATGTTTTTTTCGTATTGATGAGTCCAAAAAGCTTGCGAATAGCCTCTGGTATAGTGATATTTGTCGGGGGAACAGGGCGGGTCGTGCTCGGCACACGTATAGTTGTACGACCACTCGTTCGTGTGCCACCAGACAGAGGTTTCGTCTCTTTGATCGTCGGGATCGTCGTTGTAAAGAAATGCCTCAATTTGTGTCTGTGTCAACTGGGAGGTGGGTAGTTCAAAGATAACATAGATTGGCATTTCGTCCGACCATCCATCCAGGGATACGGTGGCCGTGTACACGCCGGCTTTGCTATCCGTCGGCACGCTGACGGTCCATCCGCCACCATACAGATCTTTCTCAGACGTCAGGTTGGTCAATCCGTTGCTGTTGATGGAAAGTGCTGCCTCAACGGGGCCGCCGATGTGAAACGTCGCCCCCCGACGCACGACCAGTGCTTCTGTTATCAGGTACTTGTCGCCGCCCTGCGTTATGGGCAGATAGTCTGGGTCTGCGACCCGAAAATACTCTTTGGTATAGAAACTATTTTCATATCTCACATAGATGCCGGGGTTCGTGTTGCTAATTGGATTCGTGCCAAAGAGCTTTTCCTCGCCATCGGCGAGGCCATCATCGTCACTGTCGGCGTCAAAGGGAT
>QNCA01000257.1 GCA_003644325.1 Planctomycetota bacterium | reverse complement strand
CCGCTGTTGCCCGGGTTGACCGGTGCATCTATCTGAAAGCATGTGGTGTTCTCGACCTTCCGTTGTGCACTGCTGATGATACCCTTTGTCACGGTCTGCTCCAGGACCCTCCCGATACCGCCGGGGGAACCGATGGTAAAGACATCTTCGCCCTCCCGCATTACATCTGTCTTACCAATGCACAGCGCGGGAGGCAGTTTCCTGCCCAGTTTTACCTGAATGATTGCAATATCCGCCGTCGCGTGAATCAGTTTTACGCCGGCTTGCAGGCTTTCTGCCGGCGATATACCATCATGGAAGCATACCGTAATCTTTTGAGCGCCGGCGATAACGTGTCTGTTGGTCGCGATGAGAGCCTTGCGGCTGTCAATTACAAAGCCGGAACCCGACGACCCGCTTTCAGTCCGTATTGTTACTACCGATGGTTTAACTCTGGCTACGATATCTGCAAAAGTGGGTTCTGGTTTTGGCCCTGGGGATGGTTTTGGTTCCAGGGCGGGTTTTGGTTCCAGGGCGGGTTTTGGTTCCGGATGCGGCTTCTGTTTGGGCTTTGGCTTGTGCTTGTGCTTGTGCTCGGGTTTGGCGGAAGAAGTCTGGCGGGGAGACCTATCCTGAATGCGACGAGCAGGACCCTGGTAGTCCTGTTCGACGACATCTGTCTTTTTTTCAGGTGTTTCCTTGCTCTGGTAAGATACGGCAACTATGACTATGACTATCCCAATTACCAGCGCCGATATCGCCGCTATAAGGCCGACAGGGCTCCGTTGTGGTGTGCGCCTCCTTGACGCCGGCGGAACAAGCGGGGATGTTTGAGGGAAGGACGCTCCTCGCGGGCGAAAATCCCCAGGCGTTTGCGACCTGGTGTGGGCTGTATTGGTAGGACCCGGTATGATCAACGTACGACCACATTTGGGGCACTTGGCATGACGGCCCACCTGTGAAGCCGTGGCCTGCAGTCTTGCACCGCACTTGCAATAAAAAATCCAGTGGTCTTTTTCCCCTTGCATAGCGATTTGCTCCTAAACATGCACGACTAAGATTAGCAACATACACCCAAGACTTACCGATTACTGGAGTTTATCTGGAAAACGGCGCTTTTGCAAGCCAAAATGACCTGCTCCCCGGGAAAAGGGTGTGCGTAAAGTTGGGGGGTAGGTGGCGCGAGCGGCCCATACGGGCAGGCTGGGCCAGACCGCAATCTACGAATCTTTGTCCATACGGACAAAGATCCCGCAATTGGGTCTGACCCAAGCAGTCTACGTCCCCTGAATAGTTTACCCCCAAACTTTGCGCACACCCCTTCTTGCCGTATAGCGAATTTTGGAGTCGTGTATTACACCGACATTGTCGATAATCCAGTAAGCATTTTGGGTAAAGGTGACGGCAACCTATACGGGTCGCTGACCCGAGTTAACCGGATAATGTTTTCGGATATTGACAAAAGGGCCGTCCTGGGGGACAATCAGCGATTCAAGAACCGTGTGCTGACGTTTCGTGCAAATCAGGCTTGAGTTACGATATGAACAGACGCCCCATAATGCTGACCATCCTCGACGGCTGGGGCTATCGCGAGGAGCGCGAAAACAATGCGATAGCAATGGCCGACACCGAGGTTTTCACAAGGCTCTGGGAGGAGTATCCCCACACCACCCTTAACGCATGCGGCCGCGCGGTGGGACTGCCCGACGGGCAGATGGGCAACAGCGAGGTGGGACACCTGAACATCGGCGCCGGACGGGTAGTGTGGCAGGATATAACGCGCATCGACGTCGCCATCGAGGACGGGAGTTTCTTCGAAAACAAAGTCTTGCTGGATTTAATCAATCACGTCAAGCGAAACAACACGCGCCTGCATTTCATAGGACTGCTTTCCGACGGCCGCGTTCATTCCAGCGACACGCATTACAAGGCGTTGCTGAAACTCGCCGAACAAAATGACCTCTACGGCACACAGGTGGCCTACCACTGCATCCTTGACGGTCGCGACAAGCCCCCCACCACCGGCATAGGCTTCGTGCTGCAGTTGCGGAAGATGCTGGCCGAAGCGAAAGTGGGAGTGATAGCGTCGGTGGTCGGCCGCTACTACGCGATGGACAGGGACAACCGCTGGGAACGCACCCGGCAGGCCTACGACCTCTTCGTGCACGGCAAGGGCCGGAAGTTCCGAGACCCTGTCGAGGCCGTGCAGCAGTCCTACGTCAACGGCACGACCGACGAGTTCGTGCTGCCCGCGGTTATCGTCAACGATGAGAACCAGCCCGTCGCCACTATTCGTGACGGCGACGCGGTCTTTTTCTATAATTTTCGTTCGGACAGGATGCGCCAGATCGTGCGGGCGTTCTCGCTGAAGAACTTCAACGAGTTCCCGCGCGGCGACCGGCCCGGCACCATGCTGGCGACGATGACCCAGTACGAGAAGGACCAGTTGCCGCCGCATGCCTTCAGCCGTACCGCCATGCACAACACCCTGGGGGAGGTGCTCGGCAACAACAACCTAAAACAACTGCGTATAGCGGAGACCGAGAAGTACGCCCACGTAACCTACTTCTTCAACGGCGGCGCGGAAAAACCCTTCCCCGGTGAAGAGCGAATACTGGTGCCCTCGCCGAAGGTGGCCACCTACGACCTCCAGCCCGAAATGAGCGCCTATGAGGTCGCGGACAAAGTCGTGGAGGCGATAGAAAAGGAAGAGTTCAACGTCATAATCTGCAACTTCGCCAACACCGACATGGTCGGCCACACCGGCAGTCTGCCCAGAACGATTGAGGCCGTTGAAACGGTCGATTCATGCGTCGGGCGCGTATGGGAAGCAATGAACGGGAAGAACGGAGTGCTCTTGATAACCGCCGACCACGGCAACGCCGAGGTCAAGGACGAGAGCGGCCGCTGCACCGCCCACACCACTAACCCGGTGCCTTTCATACTTGCCGGGGCCGGCTTCGAGGACGCCAAACTGAGGGGCGGCGGCGCATTGTGCGACATAGCCCCCACAATACTTGACATACTCGGCATAGCCCCGCCGCCGGAAATGGACGGCCGGTCGCTCCTTGTCATGGAGCAGGTGCGCGCATAGTCCGCCCCAGGCGGATGACTCCCCGTCCTGCCTTGTATCCGCCGGCCCGGCCAACGATATGGCAGCCATGGAGAATTCCCGGGAGCCTGGGAGCCTCTTTAATGATAAAGGAAGATGCGTCTGATTGACGATACTTGAGGTGGAGGGATCCGTCACGCGGTTCCGTGGAAACGGGACCGCATGGGCAGTACAGGGAAGTACTATGCCCGGTGAAGCAATCAATCTGGCGAACATCCTGACCCGCGTTCAGTTCGCCCAGGATGCGTACGCCATATTTCAGGCCACGGACCAGTCCGCGCGCGAGGAGTTGGGCGCGCGGCAAAAGGTGCGTGCCGTGCAGGCGGAGCCCGAGGTACAGGAGAGCGAGCACCTGGAAGGAAAAACAGTCCACAAGATAGCCGAAGACCAGCAGCGCGGGCGAAATTTCGACGAAATGCTTGACGAGGCCCGAAAAAGATTGAAGGAACACAAGCACGCCCGGGAAGAGGAGGGTTTCGAAACATCAGAGGACGGCCACAGCGTCGATATCATAATCTGAAACGCTCCCGCATGCCATGCAAACGACCGCAACGCAACGACAAAAACCGATAGCGCCCCCCGCGGACCGCGGAATCAGCGCGCTGGTTCGTGTGGGGCAGGGCTTCCGCAACGCTTCGCGCGGACTTCTCAGGCGCGTTAACCTGGACCGCCTGATGAACAGGCACAACGAGACGGTCGTCGCGTCGGTCTT
>QNCA01000256.1 GCA_003644325.1 Planctomycetota bacterium | reverse complement strand
TCAAGGTGCGCGACGAGGTGGCGCGACACACTCATGAAGTTCAGCGGTGCGCCGCCTCCGTTGCGGTCATCGACACGCTCTGCTCCCTCGCTCAGGCCGCCGTTGAAAACAACTACGTGCGCCCCAGGGTGTCGGACGACCCCGCGATTGAAATCCGCGACGGCCGCCACCCCGTGCTTGAGCGCACGCTCATAGAGGAAAAGTTTGTCCCGAACGATTTCGTGATGGATGGCCGCGAGCACGTCGTTTCCATCATCACCGGGCCGAATATGGCCGGCAAGAGCACGTATATAAGGCAGGCGGCGCTGTTGGTGCTGATGGCCCAGATGGGCTCCTTCATACCCGCCGGGCGCGCCGTGATAGGCGCAGCCGACCGGATATTCACGCGTGTCGGCGCCTCGGACGAGATCGCCCGCGGGCAGAGTACCTTCATG
This sequence comes from Planctomycetota bacterium, assembly GCA_003644325.1. Taxonomy (GTDB): domain Bacteria; phylum Planctomycetota; class B129-G9; order B129-G9; family B129-G9; genus B129-G9. Next base: position 3,369 of record QNCA01000256.1, on the reverse strand, counting down.
GTGGAGATGAACGAGACGGCCAATATCCTGAACAACGCCACTCCGCGCAGCCTGATAATACTGGACGAGGTGGGCCGCGGCACATCCACCTTCGACGGCGTCAGCATCGCATGGGCGGTGACGGAATACATCTATAATCACCTGAAGGCGCGTACACTCTTCGCGACCCACTATCACGAACTGGCGGAACTGGCCCTGATGCTGCCGGGGGTGCGAAACTTCAACGTGGCCGTGAAGGAATGGAAGGACGAAGTGATATTCCTGCGCAAGATAATCGAAGGGGCCACGGACAAGAGTTACGGGATATACGTCGCCCGCCTGGCGGGGCTGCCGAAAAGCGTGCTGGAACGCGCAAAGGTGATACTCGCCAACTTGGAGGCGGAAACGCTCGACGCCGACGGGCGGCCGAAATTCGCCAAAGTCAAAAAACCCGGACCGGGCGAAATGCAACTGAGCCTGTTCGCGCAGAGACCCCATCCGGCCCTTGATGCGTTGAAAGAGATGGACCCGACGCAGATGACGCCGCTCGACGCGCTCAACAAGTTGAACGAGTTGAAGAAAATGACCGAAGGGTAAATACCCATGAAGAAAATGCCGTCAACAAAAAGACACATCGTGCTGCTGCCTTTCGCGCTGATAACGTGCGCCGCTCTTGCCACAGGCAGCGCATACTGTGCGAACCCCGACGGCCCCCCCCCGGAGCCGAGGTGGCATTACCGCGCCAAACTGACGCTGCCGCTGGCCAAGAAGTCGAACAAGCCGATGCTCCTGACTCTTTCCTACGCCGGAGATTTGCGGTCGTGGGAACTGCGCCGGAGCGTCTTCGCGAGCGACAAGTTCCGCGCCGTCGCGGATAATTTCGTGCTCTGCAGGGACGCCATAAATCGCGACGACCTCAAAGGCCTGGGCATAAAGATCGAGGGGAAAGACCTGGGCGGCATAATTTTCCTCTCGCCGGACGGCAAGGAAATGGAGCGCGTGCGGTGGACGGGAGACCCGGGCCTGGCGCTTTCCGTCATTCAGCGCGTCGCCTCGGGCAACAGTATCGGCCGACTCCGCGCGAGGATTGCAAAGGACCCTTCCGACGTCGAGTCGCTCCAGATGCTTTACGGGGCATACGCGGAGAAACGCCGGGCGGGCCTTGCGCTGGAAATTCTGGAAAATCTGAAATCCTCGGACAAGGAAAACAAAAAAGAATACGAAGCCCTGGCGGGCTACTGGGGCGCGGTATTGCTGATAGAAAAGCGGCAGTGGGCCGAGGCCCTGAAGGAGATAGAGCGGGCCCTGCCCCTTGTAGAGGCAAGGGCGGTCCGCGACGACCTCGTCGTGCTCAAGGCCAATGTAACATACCGGATGGGCAAGAAGGCCGACGGCATTTCGCAATTAAGGAAATTCATATCCGAAAACCCCGGTTCTCCGTCGCTGGAGACGGCATACCGCGAGTTGATAACCATGTTGAACAGGGCGGGCAGGCCCGGCGAGATGACAACCACGGCCTTGGAAGCCCTGCAAGCGTTGCCCGAGAACAGATTTGCCATTAAGGCGATTTTCAATCTCGCACATCAACTCTTTCGGAGACGGCATTACAAAGAAAGCCGTGAATTGTTCAGGCTAATCGCGGGAAGAGTCCCCGGCTCCGCCAATTCCGAGCAGGCGGACATACTCTACCGAGCCATGACCTTTGGGGCCGACTGGAAGAAGCGCCTCGCCCGCAGACGGGAGGTCCCGGACGTTCTGTATATCGTGCCCGACACCGCGACATTGCTTTACTACGTAAGCCTCTGGGATGAGAAGACGTATTTCCCCGTGCTGGTCAACAGCGGCTCTGAACGTGACAAGCGCCTCATGGAAAAATTCGCGGCGGCCTTCAAACCGTCGCGGATAATCATGACGCCGTCGCGAAAGGGTATAAAGGCGGACGAGGCTACCGCGCTGAAGGCCGTACTGACGAGTTGGAACGCCGACGACCTGGACAGCGGGGTTGAGGCGACACGGAAGGCAATCAAGAAAGAACTCCGGAGACTGAACATCGCGCCGATGGGGATAGTGTTTACCGAGACGAACGACGACGGTTTCCTGGCCGGCGGCGTGGCGCTGGCGGCGGGGAGGTTCGAGTTGCTGGATTTTCTTCAGGCCCCCGGCGGGATTTCAAAAAATATCAACGACACGGAAGTGAAAAAACTGCGCGAGGAACTCGTCGGAAAGATAAAAGCCTGGGGATACGATTACCGGCGGGTATTCGATGATATCGATTTTGTCACAATTGCTTTTGACATGCCTCTCAAGTACAAGGCGCATTTTCACCTCTATTGCGTGGACGATTTCATAACCCGGCGTGATGATGAAATCCGCTACGCATACCCGGGCAGGCTGATGGAGGGAGTAACGCGGGCGAACTATATGGCCATGTGCTCCCTGTTTTTGCAGCCGAAAAAGGCGCTCTTCTTCAACGCCTACAAGGCTTCCGGCGGCGGGTTCGCCGCCTACCGTACGGACGGCGCCGCCCGGGCCATGAAGAAGATAATGCCAACCGCCGACATTGAAGGAAAAGATGCAAACCTGAAAAAGTGGCGCGAACTCACGGGCAGGGTGAACACTTTCGGCTACCTCCACGTAAACTCCGCCGGCGGCAAGGATATTTGGTGGGTAGGAGGCGCCAAGGGAAGGGTAAACGATATTCCCTCCGAGTCGGTGGCATGTGTGATACACATGACGCACAGTTACTCGGCGGCCGAGCCGTGGAACCCCGCGACAATCGCGGGCCGCTGGCTGCGCGCGGGGGCGTATATATACTACGGCTCCACATACGAGCCTTTCCTGCAGGCGTTCCGCACACCGACCAGAATCGCGGTCGCAATAGGCGAGCGCGAGCCGCTCTCCATGGCGTACAGGAGCGGTTTTGGCGAACAGTTCTGGACGCCGTGGCGGCTCTGCTACTTCGGCGACCCGATGTATCTCCTTGGCGGGAAGCAACCACCGCGGGCGAAGGCGGAGGACGTGGAGATTCGCAAAGGTGAAAGGGAGTTCAAGAAACTCAGCGACATGTTCAAAAACAACTCAAGTTGACTGCTTTTTCTGGATGATGGTGGGTGCTTGATTATAATCTGCTGTTTCACAATACCTTACGGTGACAGTCACCATCTACGAGCCGGCCCCCCCCGACAGGTCGGGGGGCTGCGCTCCGCCCGTTCCGGGTCCTCGCCCTGAGGACCCGTCAGGGTCCGAACGGGTAATGGTGACAGTCCCCGAAGTTCGCCGAAGTTGGCAGTAACCAGTCAACTTGGGATTGTTCCGCTTCCTGCTTCTCGCTCTTCTGGTATGGAATTCGACCTTCACGTGCATTCAAGGTTCTCGTTCGACTCGGGCAAC
>QNCA01000255.1 GCA_003644325.1 Planctomycetota bacterium | reverse complement strand
TGGGCTGGCGCAGCGACTCCAGCGTGCGGCGGTCGAACTCAGGCAGTTCGTCCAGGAAAAGCACGCCGTTGTGGCTCAGGCTTATCTCGCCCGGGCTGGGGTTCGTGCCGCCGCCGACCATGCCCGCGTACGAGGTGGTATGGTGAGGCGAACGGAACGGCCTGACGGTCATCAGCGGCCTGTCGGCGCCCAACAGTCCGGCCACGCTGTATACCTTGGTCGTCTCCAGGGCCTCCTTGCGGCTCAGTTTCGGCAGGATGGTGGGCAGGCGTTTGGCCAGCATCGTCTTGCCGGAGCCGGGCGGGCCTATCATGATGGCGTTGTGACCGCCTGCCGCGGCCAGCACCAGGCCGCGCTTGGCCCCCTCCTGAGACCTGACCTCGGCGAAGTCCGCCTCGTACCGGTCCACCGAGGCGAACAGGGCCTCGACGTCCAGGGCATGCGGCATGAGCATCTGCCGCCCGGAGAGCATCGCGACGGTCTGGGTGAGCGTATCCACCGGAAAGACCTCCACGCCCTCCACGGCCGCCGCTTCGTTGGCGTTCTCGCGGGGGACCATCATGCGGGCCTTGCCGGATTCGCGGGCCATAAGCGCCATGGGCAGGCAGCCCGCCACGGGCCGTATGCCGCCGTCAAGCGCCAGTTCGCCCGCGATTATCATGTCCTCAACCGCGGCGGGGCGCAACTGCTCGGAGGCGACCAGCAGACCGACCGCGATGGGCAGGTCAAACGCGGGACCCTCCTTCTTCAGGCTGGCCGGGGCCAGGTTCACGACGGCGCGGCGCTGGGCCACATAGAAGCCGGTGTTCTTCAGCGCGGCGTGGACGCGCTCCTTGCTCTCTTTCACGGCGGTGTCGGGCAGGCCGACAATGGTGGTGGAGGGCTGGCCGCGCTCCAGGTGCACCTCCACTTCCACCGGGTATGCGTCTATCCCCTGAATCGTCGCGCTTTTCACCTTTGCCAGCATATTGAGGCTCCCTTCGCTGAGTCCGGTTCCTATTGTACTCAAGTTGACTGAGTCTTTCTGAATGATGGTGGGTGCTTGATTATAATCTGCTGTTTCACAACACCTTACGGTGACAGTCACCAATTTACGATCCGTTTCGACAAGGGCGGAACGGCTCCGTAATTGGTGACAGTCACCGTAAGGCCCGGCAAAATGGAAACTTATAGTTAAACATCCGGCATTGCCCGGAAAAAGTCAGTCAACTTGAGTATTGTATTTTATTTTACGCATCATTGTAAAGGCGCTGCCCGGTCACCTTCAGGATGGCGTCGGTGGACTCGCGTTCCCTGTGGTCCCTACGGGTCCCCTGTATGGGCGGCCGGCGGGGAAGATGAGAGTGGCCAGGACCGTAAGAATGAGCGCGATTATGGGCGCGGCGACCCAGTTCTTCAGGCCGCCCTGCAGTGCGGGGGCGCTGCCCCAGATAACGGCGCTTCCGGCGCCGGTGACCATGCAGGTGACGGCCGCGACCGTGCCGACGCGTCTCCATAACAGGCCGAGAACTACTATGGGCCCGAATGCGGCGCCGAGTATCGCCCACGCATTACTCAGGATGTAGTCGAACAGTCGCTTTTGCCCGCCAAGCGCCAGCAGTGCCGCGGCTGCGACAATGAGCAGTATGCACAGCCGATTCACCAGGAGCAGGTGACGGTGAGAGGGCTGTCTTCCACGCTTGTGCAAGACCTGTTTATACAGGTCGTGAGATATCGAGGTGGATGCGACAAGCAGTTGCGAGTCCGCGGTGGAGCAGATGGCCGCGAATATGGCGGCGATTGCAATTCCCGCCAGGGCGCCGGGAAGATAGGTGACTGCGGCTATGGGGAGGCTCAACTGTGCCCCGTATCCGACCTCGCATTCAGGCAGAAGGCAGCGCGCCGAAAGGCCGGCCAGTATCGCTCCCGTGAAGACAAGGAAACCCCAGATGAACGACACCACGCCGCCGGTGCGTATTGCGCGGGAGTCCTTTGCGGCGATAAAACGCATCAGAACATGCGGCATGCCCGGGTAGCCCAGGCCGATGCCCAGGTGACCGAGCATCAGTCCCAGACCGCCCCAGATGAACGTCTTGTTGGAAAAGAGCGAGACGAGTTTGGGGTCACTGAGTTTGAGATTATTATACACGGCTTCGGGTCCGCCGACATGTGCTATCAGGACTATCGGCATGGCCACAAGCCCCAGGACCATGAGAATCGCCTGTCCGAAGTCCGTCCACGCGATAGCCCGAAAGCCGCCCGTGACGACGTAGAACAACACAAAGCCCAGCGCGACGAGAACACCTACCCAGAACTCGACGCCGAACATCATCGAGAATATCTTGCTGGAGCCGTCGAGTTGCCCGCATATATATGGCGTAAGCGCGATGACCATGATGAGCGAGGCGAGGATTCTGATTACGCTGCCGCCCGCGGGGAACCTTGCGGTGAGGAAGTCGGCGACACTTACCGCGCCTGTCTTTCGCGTCACCCGGCGCATCCGCTCCGCTACAAACAACCAGTTAAAGACGTACCCCGCCAGGCAGCCCGGGATGACCCAGAGCACCTCCAGCCCCAGGAGATAGGCCTCGCCGACCAGGCCCAGCGTGACCCACGCGCTCTCGGAGGATGCCGATGCGCTCAGCCCCGACACCCAGCCGCCGCCCTCGCGGCCCGCCACCAGGAAGTCCTCGTGGGTGTGTTTGGAACGGACGGCGGAGATGATGCCGACAGTGAAGATGAGTACCGAATAGACGATAAACGAAATGACCACCGCAGATGACATGCCCTGCCTTTCTTTCTCTGATGGACAAACGCTTCAGTAATCAACGGCATCCACAATCTCACATTTTCACAATGTTTTCACAATGGAACATCCCTGAATCGACCTTACCGAAGAACGCCCCGGAAGTCAACCCGCCGGTCGCCGAGATTCAAAATGAAACCTAAAGAAACTATGGAAGCGGAGTCTCAAGGCAGCGAGTATAATGCGAGGTAATTATTTCTATTGAACTCAAGTTGACTGACTTTTTGTTAACCTCGGTGACTGTCACCAATTACGGAGCCGTTCCGACCTTGTCGGAACGAATCGTAGATTGGTGACTGTCACCGTAAGGTATTGTGAAGCAGCAGATTATAATCAAGCACCCACCATCATCCGGAAAAAGTCAGTCAACTTGAGAACGTTAGTCCTTTGAACGGAGCAGGTCTGCCCCCTTTGGGTAACAGTTTTTGGGAGTTTTTGGGCGGCGGGCGATGAGGCCGGTGAGCAGAAGGAGGCCGAGGACGACGGGCAGGGTGATAAGAGTAATCGTCCTGCCGGTGTAATATGCGCGCGGCTCATAAATGAACTCAACCTCGTGTCCGCCCTTCGTCAGGTACACGCCGCGCATGGTCAGGTTGGTCTTCCAGACTTTCAGTTCTCTTTTCTCGCCGTTGCAGGTATCGTAAGCCTTCCAGTCGGGGTACCACGTCTCGCTGAGGACCAGGAAGCCGGGATGTTTGAGTTCGACCCGGACGGTGATGCGGTTGGGGCGATAGTCGGTGATTTCCGCCGCCTTGAATTCGCCGTCGTTCCTCAGCGGGAAGTCCGGGCTTCCCTCGACCACCGCCTCTCTGTCCATGTTCTTGCCGAGTCCCTTGAGATGCGTCATGATGGTGTCGGGCGTGGCGTACTTGAAGGCCTTGATTCTCCTGACCACGAATGCGCGGGGGAAACAGTCCGGGTTTTCGGTGACGAACGTGCGCTCATCGACCCTCGTGGATGTGTAGGCGGGGGCGGGGGCGGAAGAAGCCGCGCTTCGAGCGCGCATGCCGGATGCCCCGACGCTTATTGT
>QNCA01000254.1 GCA_003644325.1 Planctomycetota bacterium | reverse complement strand
TGGACACTGCTCGCCGCAAGGCAGGGGAAGCCCGACACTCCCCTCCGGCCTGTCGGGCTCGTCGCGGCGGGAACGCGGGTATTCGATGCGGGCGTGGAAGGAGACATCGAAAAGGGCAGGGAGAAGTCCCGCGCCGTCCAGCGCCGCGAAGCACGGCTTGCCAGAAGAGGCACCGACCGCCGCGCCCGCCGCATGCATCTCGTTTACTCAATCTTGGAACGTGCCGGTCTGCTACCATCTCTTGACCCGCCTTCCAACTCATCGGAAGGAAACAGCAGGGGAATCCGCGAGCAAGAATCACAACTTCGCCACGAGACCCTGGTCACACTTGACAGGGAACTCGCGGAAAAATGGCGGGAGAAACTCCGCTCCGAAGGCGCAGACAAGGATAAACTGCGCCAAATTAATCACACAATCCCATATATCCTCCGTGCACGCGCTCTCGATGAGAAACTTGAACCATACGAAGTCGGACGCGCAATTTACCACCTCGCGCAACGCCGCGGATTCCTCAGCAACCGAAAATCCCCTCTGAAAAAGGACGAAGATTTGGGAAAGGTGAAAGGTGACATAAACAAACTGCAAGAGAAAATCGAAGAAACCGGCTCGCGCACGCTTGGCGAATATTTTTCCAAACTTGACCCTGAAGAAGAACGCATCCGACAGCGCTGGACGGGGAGAAAGATGTACGAAGAAGAATTCGGAAAAATCTGGGCTGTTCAACAAAAGCACCATCCGAACATTCTGACGGAAGACCTGAAAAAACAACTGATAGGCAGCAAGCGCCACCCTGCCATCTTCTATCAGCGGCCGCTGAAATCACAGAAACACCTCATAGGCAAGTGCGAACTTGAAAAGGACCGCAGGCGCGCGCCCATGGCCATACTTGACTTCCAGCGCTTCCGCATGATACAGATGCTTAACGATACCCGGGTTATAACTCCCATGGGTGAACTGCGGGAAATGACGGCCGAGGAGCGCGAAAAACTTCTCGCCGAACTCGACATCAAAGGCGACCTTACCTTTGCCAAAGCAAAAAAGGTTCTCGGACTCTCGCGCGAACATCACTTCAACTGGGAAGGCGGCATAGAAAAGCGCATCATCGGTAACCGCACCGCCGCGAAACTGGTCGAAATCTTTGGAATCGAAAGGTGGAAAGGATTCTCCGAAGAGGAGAGAAACCGCATCATCGAAGACGTACTCAGCATACAAAAGGAAGACACGCTTTTCAGACGCGGGATAAACGCATGGGGGCTGGATGAGGAGAGCGCGAAGAAATTCAGCGAACTCCAACTCAAACCCGACTACGCCCGATTTTCCCGCAGGGCGCTCAAGAAACTCCTCCCTCTTATGCAGCAGGGCATCCCCTATAAAACCGCCGAAAAGCAGGTATATGGTGACCGGCTCGCCGCTGACGCCCATGCCAGCCTGCCCGCGGTCGCGGACGTGCTGCCTGAACTCAGAAACCCCATCGTAAATCGCACACTCAACGAACTCCGCAAGGTCGTCAACGCCGTCATCCGCAAATACGGGAAACCGGCGCTCATACGGATCGAACTCGCGCGCGACCTGAGGAACAGCGCCAAGCAGCGTAAAAACATAATGAAAAAAATAGAGGACAACAGGAAAGCCCGCGAAAAGGCCGCAGAAGGAATATTGAAAGAAATGCCTCACTTTGGCGAGCCTAAACGCGCCGACAGAGAAAAGTGGCTCCTGGCCGACGAGTGCAACTGGGAATGCCCTTACACCGGCAGGCAGATTTCAGTTTCCGCTCTATTCGGCGAAAATCCTCAATTCGATGTAGAGCACATCATTCCCTTCAGCCGTTCCCTCGACGACTCCTTCCTTAACAAAACCATCTGCGAAATCGCGGAAAACCGCAACGTCAAACGCAACTATACCCCCTACGAAGCATACGGCCGCGACGAGGAAAAATGGAACCAGATACTCCACAGGGTGAAAAACTTCCGCGGCAGAGCCGGAAACCTGAAACTCGAACGCTTCCAGGTGAAAGAGGCGAAATTTGAGGACTTCGCCTCGCAGCAACTCAACGACACGCGCTACGCCTCCAAACTGGCGAAAAAATATCTCGGACTGCTGTACGGCAAGGACGCCGCGAAACACGTGCAGGCAGGACGCGGCGGAGTCACGAAGTTCATCCGCGACGAACTGTGCCTCAACGCCATACTCGGCGACGGCGGCGATGAGAAAAAACGCACCGACCACCGGCACCACGCAGTCGACGCCATAGCAATCGCTCTCACATCCCCCGGCGTGGTCAAGATGCTCAGCGACGCCGCAAGGTATAATGAAGAAAAAGGCCTCCGCAGACGCTTCGGAAACATAAAAAGCCCCTGGCCCGGATTCTTCGAGGATGTCCGCAAGGCGGTCGAAAACATCGTAGCCTCACACCGCGTCTCCCGCCGCGTCAACGGTCCGCTCCACGAAGAAACCAACTACAGCCCGATAAAAAAAGACGAAAACGGACGCGACTGCGTCCACATCCGAAAACCCGTCGAGTCGCTCGACAAGAAAAATCTCAAGGACATTGTTGATCCGGTCGTAAGAGAACGGGTGAGAGAATGGATGGAACAGGCAAATGAACACAGGCCATATCCCGTCCACAAGACAAAAGACGGGCGCGAAATACCAATCAAGAAGGTACGCATCAGAAAATACGATAAGCCCATGACTATCGGCCGAGACCACCGCTCCCGCAACGTCCTGTCCGGCAGCAATCACCACCTCGACATATTCGAAGTCACCGACAAAAAAGGCAGACCAAAATGGGAAGGCCGCCTCGTAAGCGCCTTCGAGGCCATGCAACTCAAGCGTCAGGGAAAGTCGGTTTATTCGCGTGAGCGCAAAGAGGGCGGGAAATTTCTCTTCTCGCTTTCACAGGGCGAGATTATTGAACTAGATGAAAAGGACGGCAATAGAGGACTGTATCGTGTCAGAATACTATCTCAATTGAATCAAAGAGGGATAAAATATCCTCGAGTTTCCTACGTTAGAATTAATGATGCGCGATTAAAAGCCGATATACTGAAGGCAAAAGAATGGAATACCAAATTGCTTGAACCTTTGCGCAAGTTGAACTGTCGGAAAGTTACTATTACACCGCTTGGAGAAGTAAGAAGGGCAAATGACTGAAAGGGTACTGGATTTATCGGAAGAGCCCGCAAGGCTGAGGGTAAGATACGGTCAACTGGTCATAAGACGCAGCGGAATGCCGGACGCCGCCGTGCCGCTGGTTGACCTCGCCGTGCTCGTGGCATCGAATCCGCAAGTCAGTTACACAAACGCCGTGCTGGCCGGTCTGGCGGAAGCGGGCGGGACTTTCATAACGTGCGACCGAAAACACCAGCCCGCGGGAATGCTCCTGCCGTTGCGAAGCCACTCCCTCCAGGCCGAGCGTTTCGCGCGGCAGGCCTCCGCCTCCCAGCCCACGCGAAAGCGACTCTGGCGGCAGATAGTCCGCGCCAAGATACGCGCGCAATCGAACCTCTTGAAAAAACTTTACGGCAACGACAGGGGACTGTCCGCGCTGATAAGCCGCGTGAAATCCGGCGACCCTCAAAACCTCGAAGCCCAGGCATCACGGCGTTACTGGCCCGCGCTCTTCGCGGATAAATCCTTCCGGCGCGATCCGGACCGCGAAGATCAAAACCGATTCCTCAACTACGGCTACGCAATCATCCGCGCCATCGTCGCCCGCGCGATATGCGCCGCGGGACTGCACCCCTCGCTTGGATTGCACCACCATAATCGGTATAATGCCTTCTGTCTCGCCGATGACTTGCTGGAACCCTTGCGTCCGATTGCG
>QNCA01000253.1 GCA_003644325.1 Planctomycetota bacterium | reverse complement strand
GGGAGGAATGGGAGGAATGGGCGGCATGGGTGGTATGATGTAACAAGGGATGAGGGAAAAGGGATGCGGGAATCGTGATGTTCCAGGTTTCAGGGAACGCACAAAGCGACGGGTCGCCCGAAACCTGAAACCTTGAACCTGAAACGTTGTTCCTTGCCCTTTTCTTCTGACTTCTGACCTGTGACTATGGAGAATCGACATGGCTAAAGAGAAGAAGGTTTCAGTGAGGCCGCTGGACGACCGCGTGCTGATAAAGCCGCTTGAAGCCGAAGAAAAGACCGCCGGCGGCATAGTACTGCCGGACACGGCGAAAGAAAAACCGCAAAAGGGCACGGTCGTCGCGATCGGGCCCGGTAAACTGCTCGAAGACGGTGGACGCGGCGAGATGAGCGTGAAGGTCGGCGATACGGTGCTGTTCGGAAAATACTCCGGCACAGAGGTCACAATCGCCGGAGAAGAACACCAGATAATGCGCGAGATGGACATACTGGCCATCGTGGAGGGCTAACAGATATCCTTTCCGGCGGCCCCGGCCCGTACGGGGCGGCGCCGGGAGGTTGCATTGCAGGAGAACATCATGGCGGCAAAACAACTACTCTTTGACGAAGAAGCAAAGAAAAAGATGCTCGAGGGCGTTGCGAAACTCGCCGGCGCCGTAAAGATCACGCTGGGCCCGACGGGCAAGAACGTAATGCTGCAGAAATCCTTCGGCGGCCCATCCGTGACCAAGGACGGCGTTACAGTCTCGAAGGAGGTGGAACTGGAAGACCCGTTCGAGAACATGGGGGCGAAACTGGTGAACGTGGTCGCCAACAAGACCAGCGACACCGCCGGCGACGGCACCACAACCGCCACCATTTTCGCGGAGGCTATCTTCCTCGAAGGGCTGAAGGCCATCACTGCCGGCGTCAACCCCATCGCACTCCAACGCGGCATCGAGAAATCAGTCGACGCCGTGGTGAAAAACCTGAAGGAGATCAGCAAGCCCGTCAAGGACAAGAGCGACATCGCCTCCGTCGGCACGGTCAGCGCCAACGGCGACGAGGAGATAGGCAACATCCTGGCCGACGCCATGGAAAAGGTCGGCAAGGACGGCGTCATCACGGTCGATGAAGGCAAGACCATCAACACGACGCTGGAATTCGTCGAGGGAATGCAGTTCGACAACGGCTACATCTCGGCGTACTTCATAAACAATGCGCAGAACCTGTCGTCTGAACTGGAGAAGCCCTACATCCTCATCCACGAGAAGAAGATCTCCAGCCTGCGCGAGATCATCCCCATCCTGGAGAAGGTGGCCCAGACCGGCCGCGCGTTGATGATAATCGCGGAAGACGTGGAAAGCGAGGCGCTGGCGGGCCTGGTGGTGAACAAACTGCGCGGCATACTGAACGTTTGCGCGGTAAAGGCGCCCGGTTTCGGCGAACGCCGCAAGGCCATGCTCCAGGACATCGCGGTACTGACCAAAGGCAAGATGATAAGCGAGGACCTGGGAATCAAACTGGAGAACGTCACACTGGAAGACCTGGGCTCCGCAGAGAACGTCATCATCACAAAAGATGACACGACGATAGTGAAAGGGGCCGGTTCGAAGAAGGACATCGAGGCGCGCATAACCCAGATACGCAAGCAGATTGAGCAGAGCACCAGCGACTACGACAAGGAGAAACTGAACGAGCGGCTGGCGAAACTGACGGGCGGCGTCGCGGTAATCGAGGTAGGCGCGGCGACGGAGACCGCGATGAAGGAAAAAAAAGATCGCGTGGAAGACGCGCTGCACGCGACACGCGCGGCCGTCGAGGAAGGCATAATTCCGGGCGGCGGCGTGGCATTCCTTCGCAGCATCGAGGCCGTGAAATCGCTCAGGCTCAAGGGCGATGAAAAGATGGGCGGGCGCATCATAGCGAAGGCGCTGGAGTTGCCCATCCGCACCATCGCGAAGAACAGCGGCGCCGACGGCAGCGTCGTCGCAGCGGAGGTCCTGGAAAAATCAGGCAATATAGGTTTTGACGCCAGAACCGGCGAGTACGTCGATATGGTCAAGGCGGGCATTATCGACCCGACGAAGGTCGCCCGCTGCGCCATCCAAAACGCCGCCTCCGTCGCGGCCCTGATGCTGACGACCAACGTCATGGTGACCGAACTCAAGAAAGAGAAAAAGGAATACAAGGTCACCGAGGGCGCAATAGCGTAACGCTCCAGATTGCAACAACTCCGAAAAGCCGGTCTCAACACGAGACCGGCTTTCTTCACGCGAAAGACGAAAACCACAGATGGACACCGATAAGCACTGATTACAACAAGGATTTGAATCGAAGATTCATTCAAGATTCAAGATTCAAGATTCAAGATTCAAAAAATCCTTGTTCCTTGTCCCTTGCTTCTGCCTTCTACCTTTTGCCCGTTGCCCCTTGCTTCCGACTACCGACTGCTGACTACTGCCTGCCGACCACCGGCCTTTTCTCAAAAGACAGTCCATGGTGAAAAATACGGACTCAAGCCGGCGGTGCGGGCTTGAACTCTGCGAATTGCTCCGGTAGAATGCGGCAAAAACTTTTCGAGCGGAGGATGAACAGTCAGGTGAACGAAATGAAAACCACATCGAATGACTTGAAATTTAATCTTTCCGGTGTCAGGAACCTGCGCCGGTATTTTTTTGACAGCGCCTGCGCCGTGCTGGGCGCGGAGAACGCGAAGTTCCTCTTCAAGATGTACGACCTGGCGCGGTTCGACATCTTCGGCCGCCCGCGGTACAACTTCGGCTCGGTCGACATCACCTACCGCTGCAACCTCAACTGCAAGCACTGTTACTTCAAGGAATACGGCTTCGACAGCGAACTGAGCGACGAGGAATGGCTGAACTTCTTCGCGGAACTGAGCAAGACCGACTTCCCGTTCTACCAGTGCTCGTGGATAGGCGGCGAACCGCTGATGCGCAAGGACCTGGTGGGCAGGTGCAGGAAGTTCTTCCAGTCCAACGTCGTGGCGACAAACGGCACCATCCCCTTGCCGGACTGGCCGGACGTGAACTTCTACGTCTCGGTGGATGGCACGCGCGACTGGTACAAGGATATGCGCGGCAGCGCGGAACACTACGACAGGATAAAGAAAAACTGCGACAGGCCGGATCTCAAGATAATCATCTCCATGGTCATCACGAAGGACAACCACGAGTGCATCGAGGACCTGCTGGACGAGTGGCGCAAGACGCACATAAAGGCGGTGATGTTCCAGTTCTTCACGCCCATCGGCCCCGACGACTCGATGTGGCCGGGGTGGGAACTGCGCGATGAAATCCTCGACCGCCTGCTTGCGCTGAAGGAAAAGTACGGCTCCTTCATCGACATACCCGCGGAGGTGTACCGCATGATGAAGTCCGACCGCTGCCGGGAAATCACGAAAAACTGCGGCTACAGGAAGTACGCCTTCTGCTACGACCCGACCGGGAAGACAAAGCGGCCGTGCATGATGGGCCCGCAGGCCGACTGCACGCGCTGCGGCTGTGTGCTGCCGTTCCACCTGGCGCTCCTCGACAGCAAAAGCCTCCTGATACGGGAACTCTTCCGCTCAATCCGCCTGAAACTCTTCAGGCGCAGACGGGAGCAGCTCCTCACCACGCCCGCGGAGTAACCCCCGCCGTGAAAAAACAGGGACTTGAATCGGAGATTCGAGATTTAAGATTCAAGATTCAAAAATCCCTTGCCCGTTGCCTGTTTTATCCGCAGATTTCGCAGATTTCCCCTGAAACCTGAAACAAACATCAACATGGACTGAATCGGAACGAAGCGGATGGAATCCGATATCCGCTGATTCACGCATCCCGCATCCCT
>QNCA01000252.1 GCA_003644325.1 Planctomycetota bacterium | reverse complement strand
TTTATCCTCGCGCTCCACCTCGATGTCGGAGATTGTGGTCACGCAGCCCGGGCACCAGTTGACGATGTACTTGCCGCGGTAGAGCAGGCCTTTCTCGTACAGTCTCACGAAGACTTCGCGCACCGCGCGCGACAGGCCTTCGTCCAGGGTGAACCGCTCGCGTTCCCAGTCGAGCGAGCAGCCCAGCCGCCGCAACTGCGTCATTATCGTTCCACCGAACTTCTTCCGCCAGTCCCACATCTCTTTCAGAAAGTCTTCGCGCCCCAGGTCGTGCTTGGTCTTGCCTTCCGCGCGGAGCCTGTCCTTTACCTTCATCTCGGTGGCGATGCCGGCGTGGTCGCTGCCCGGCAGCCACAGCGTGTCACGGCCCTGCATCCGCTTGAAGCGGATTATGATATCCTGCAGGGTCATGTTCAGGCCATGGCCCATGTGCAGTATGCCCGTTACGTTGGGCGGGGGGATCATTATGCAGAACGGGCCTTTGGCGCTCTTGCGGACGTGCGCGTGGAAAAAACCGCTCTCTTCCCACCACTCGTACAGGCGCTGCTCGATGTCATGAGGATTGTATCTGCTCTCGAGTTCCATATTTCGTCGCGGCATGAAAAGTCCCCATTCCTCCCCGGCGAACGTGTCGCTGCCGGAATGACGAACGGGGACGGGGATATGCCTATTCCGGCTCTCTAAGGTTGACGTAGTTCACCAGTTGCTTCACCTTGCCGGTTTTCGCCACTTCCGCCAGTTCCTCGAAGACGCCTGCGATGTGCTCGATGGTGACGTCACGCCCGCCGAGGCCGTATATGTAACTGAGCACCGGGGGGTGTGAGCGCTCGTACAGGGCGCTGCGTGTCTCCAGGAACACCGCTCCGCCCTGTGCGCCGAATGCTATTGCCCTGTCCATGACGCCCAGCGCTTTCAGGTTGGAGGTGGCCTCCAGGATGGCGACCACCGGGAACGGCCTGAAGACGCGCACCTTTATCAATCCGGCCTTTACGCCCTTATCGCGCATGGTGTCCACCGCTTCCTTGGCGGTACCGGCGGATGAACCCAGCGCCATTACCGCTATTTCCGCATCTTCCATCTTGTACAGTTCCAGCAGGTCATACTCGCGGCCGGTCATCTCCTTGTATTCGCGGGCGACCTGCCGGATGACATCCAGGGAGTTGTCCAGGCCTTCCACCTGCTGGCGCTTGTGTTCGAAGTAGTGCGGGGGCAGATCCAGCGGGCCCATCGTCAGCGGGTGCTCGGTGTTCAGGAGGTAATTTTCCGGCTTGTATTCGCCGACGAACTTCTTTACTTCCTCGTCCGGCAGGATGTCTATCACTTCCATGGTGTGGCTCAGGATGAAGCCGTCCAGCGTGACCATCGCCGGGGTGAGGACGTCGGGGTGTTCGGCGATGCGAAATGCCTGGATAGTGTTGTCGTACGCCTCCTGTGCGCTCTCGGAGTAGATTTGCAGCCAGCCGGTGTCGCGCGCGCCCATACCGTCGGAGTGGTCGCAGTGAATGTTGATGGGCGCGCTGAGAGCGCGGTTGACCAGAGCCATGACTATGGGCAGACGGTTGGATGCCGCCACGTACAGTATCTCCCACATCAGCGCCATGCCCGCAGAGGAGGTAGCGGTTATCGCGCGCGCGCCCGCCGCCGCGGCGCCCACGGTAGCGCTCATCGCCGAGTGCTCCGACTCCACGCAAACGACTTCAGTATCGACCTTCCCGTCCGCGTAGTATTGCGCGAACTTCATCATCATTTCGGTCTGGGGAGTAATGGGATAGATTGCCGCCACGTCCGGGTTCACCTGTCGCAGCGCCTCGGCCACGGCGTCGTTGCCCGTAAGGGCCATCCTCGTTGCTTCTGCTACAGCCATGTCACTCTCCGATTGCTTAAGCATGCTCGGTAAAAGGCGCGGACAGCCTGCGCCCGAAAGCGTAATATGCTAAGGGAAAAACCCGCCGTGTCAAGAAAAGATTGAGAGTATGTGGGAATTCCGGTGCATTTCAGGAAGGCGGGCGCTTTTGAGGCGCCGTTGCGGGTTGGGCTTTCGGGAAGGGATGGGAGGGGCGCATCTCCAAAAAGTGGGTAAAGCGGTTTTGGGACTTGTACTGGACGGGGAGTCAGACCCTTCCCGTCAGGCCGATCCGCCCGAGGCGGACGGCCTTCCTCCTCAGCGTCTGACCCCCTTCCACCCGGTGTCAGGGAAAGGGTTACCCACTTTTTGGAGATACACCCGGATGGGAGTACGGTCGGCCGTTCCGTGCCGTCATGGGCAAAGAGACGGGGCCATCGTCCGGGACGGCCCCGTCTCTCGGGTATTCTGCCTGTTCGCGTCAGCGCCGGGTGATGCGGATGCGGCGGAACGCCGCGAAGCCCAAGACTGCGCTTACTATAATACACACGGTGGACGGCTCCGGCGCCTGGTGCGCGTCGAGCCAGTCGAGCATGTCATCGTGATAGCCTTCCGTCCACGGCCCCCATGCGTGGTCGCCGGCAGGACTCTGGCCCGCCACGTAGTAATACATTGTCGCATCGACCCCGGCCGCGGTAAGTTCGGAATAATAATGCAGGCCGACATCGTCGGGTATAAGCCAGTCTTCCTCGGCGGTTATCACAAGGACCGGCGGGTGGTTCGCCTCGAACGTCAACGGACTGGTGAAGTCATAGACGTCGGGGTTGAACAGGTCGCCGTCCTCCGGCCATTCGATTTGCCTTGAATCGCCCGCGCTTATCACGACTGCGCCGGCCAGTCTGTTGCCGAAGTATTGCGCGTTACGGCTGGTCATGAACCCGCCGCTGGAAACCCCCATGCTGAATACCTGCCACGGGTTTACATTGTTGCTCCCGGCCCATGTGAGGATGTCCTCAAAGAAAGGAAGGTCCAGAGAGTCCGCCAGTGTTTCCCCCTCATCATGCCAGCGCTTGTTCAAAATCGACGGCGGAGTGGGCGGAGCAACATCGTCGCGCGAGTCCGGAGCGACTACGGCATAACCCCTCGCCAGGGCCATCTGCACGAATGCCTTCTGAGTTTCGTAGCCCGCTCCGCTGAACCAGCGTTCAGCGTCTCCCGTCGCACCGTGCAGGAACATTATCAT
Source organism: Planctomycetota bacterium (assembly GCA_003644325.1). Classification (GTDB taxonomy): domain Bacteria; phylum Planctomycetota; class B129-G9; order B129-G9; family B129-G9; genus B129-G9. Next base: position 745 of record QNCA01000252.1, on the reverse strand, counting down.
CGGGAATCCATGCGTCGGCGCGGGTCCGGCAGGCATCTCGTAGAGAAGCCGCCTGCCATTGAGGTAGATTTCGGTCGGCGATGCGAATGCATCGATGGAAGAAAAAAAGACGATTAATACAAATATGGGGGCAATGATCCTGACATTATTTTTCATCATATATAACCTCCACAAGCAACACTTTTAGTGAAAAAAAAGCCCGACAGGGAAGGTTGCTTTCAGGAAACAACCTTTCCTCCCGGTCTTCGGTTTTTATCCAAATGGACCATACACGCAGATATCTCTAATAGATTAACTTGACCATCATAAGTATAACCGCAATACAGGCTCCTGTCAAGCAAGAGAGAACGTTCCTTGACCGTCTGCGGGGGGCGGGGGAATAATCACTCTCACTTCAAGGAGTAGCACTCGCCGTCGCGGTTGACACATTTACAAGCCGTGTGTATGCTCTTTGTATCCCGGTTCCAACGGTACGATTTCCAGAGCGGACAACCGATGAGAATCCTCGTAATAGAAGACGAAAAGGACGTGGCGACCTACGTTGCCAGGGCGCTGAAGGAAGAAGGCTATTCCGCGGATATCGCCAGGGACGGCAAAAAGGGTATCGAGAAAGCCGCCGGGCAGGACTACGACCTTATCGTGCTGGACATGATGCTGCCTCATGCCGACGGCTGGGATGTGCTGGACGCCATACGCAAGAGCGAAAAGGATGTGCGCGTGCTGGTGCTCACCGCGCTCGATTCCA
>QNCA01000251.1 GCA_003644325.1 Planctomycetota bacterium | reverse complement strand
TTCTCCCACCTGCCGCTCTCTTTCCGCAACATCCCGCGCGTGCCGTTCTATGCGGTGCCGCTCTTCTGCTGCGCCGTATTATCGCCGGCGCTGTGGAAACGCTTCAGTTGGGGACGCTACGCAACCCTGGGATTTCTTCTCGCGGCGATTGCGGTGGCTGCGCTGTCGCTGACCGCGCAGACGCACGGGGGCGGGTTCGAGATGACGGTCCTCGACGTCGGCCACGGCGGGGCGACCTTCATGCGTTTTCCCGACGGGCGCACCGTGCTCTACGACTGCGGCTCGTACAGGCAGAGCGACGTTACCCGCAGGGTGTTGCAGCCTTTCTTCCGCGAGCGAAATGTCAAATGCATCAGCCTGGTCGTCATATCGCACCCGCACGTGGACCACTTCGACGGCCTGCCGACGCTGCTGGACAACTACGACGTGGGCACGCTTGTGCTGACCGACTATTTCACGCCCGATGTGAACGACTACTGGCGGCCGGTCTGGCGGGAAATCGAGCGGTCGGGCGTGAAGGTAGTGCGCATGCGCGACGGCGAGAAACTTGACGGATTCCCGGAACTGTCATTCTACCTCGCGGACGTGCGCCTGCCGCCTGGAGAGGACGGCGGATACAACAGGGCGCTGAACGACGCCTCGCTCGTGATGCGCGTCGAGTGCGGGGAGGTGTCGGCGCTTCTGACGGGCGACATCGAGGCCAGGGGGATAGCGTGGTTCAACAAGCGATACCAGGGCCCGCCGGTTGACGTGCTCCTCGCGCCGCACCACGGCGACTACGAGCCGGGCCTGACCGAAACCCTGCTGGACGGGATCCGCCCGCGCGTAGTCATCGTCCCCACCGACCGCTCCTCGCCGCGCTTGCGACTCAAGGCGGCGCTTGACGAACGCCGCATCCCCGCCCGCCTCTCCCGCACCAGCGGCGCGGTTACCATCCGCCTGGTTGACTCCGAGCCGCGCCTCACCGAGACCCTCGCCCCATGATAAATGTTTTCCGCTTCCCATCGTCGGAACGGTGACGGTCACCTTCTACGATCCGTCCTCGACAAATCGAGACCGGCTCCGTAAAGGTGACCTCCGTAAAGGTGACAGTTGCCATTCAGTCACCGCACGTTTGAAAATCGCGCAATTTTCCGCGGGTTTCTGCCGAAGATTCATTGCTGCGTCATATTGCGCAATGTGGAGGTGGAAGAAGAGCAGGAATGGTCGGTGTGTGTCGTCACGTAGGGCCTGAACGCCGCCCATCTCAGCAGGGAGGAGAAGAATGCGAGCCTCGTACACGTTTAACGTCACGCCGTCTTTGCCGCCGCGCCTTGAGCGCCTGCGCGAACTCGCCCTGAACCTCAGGTGGTCGTGGGACCATGAGACCATAGCGCTTTTCCGGAGGCTGGACGGGGGGTTGTGGGAGGAGACCGGACACAACCCGGTGCTGCTGCTGGGCAAGATAAGGCAGGAAAAACTGGAGGCGGCCTCGCGCGATGAGGCCTTCCTGGCGCACATGGACCGTGTGTGCCGGTCGCTGGATGAATATATGGCGGAAGGCGGGTGGTATGCCGGGGCGCACGACGATGTCGAGGGGCTGAAGGTGGCCTACTTCTCGGCCGAGTTCGGCCTGACGGAGTGCCTGCCGATTTATTCCGGAGGTCTGGGTATCCTGGCGGGGGACCATCTGAAGTCCGCCAGCGACCTGGGCGTGCCGCTGGTGGGAGTGGGGTTGTTGTACCAGGAGGGCTACTTCAGGCAGTATCTGAACGCGGACGGCTGGCAGCAGGAGCGCTACGAGGACAACGACTTCTTCAACATGCCGGTTACGCTTGAGAAACATGCGGACGGCAAGGCGGTCAAGATAGAGGTTCGGTATCCCGGTCGTGCCGTAACGGCGCGGATATGGCGGATACAGGTGGGGCGCGTGCCGCTGTTCCTGCTGGATACCAATGTGCCGGAGAATTCGCCCGATGACAGGGCGATTGCAGGAAGGCTGTACGGCGGCGACATAGAGATGAGGCTCAAGCAGGAGATTTTGCTGGGGATAGGCGGAGTGCATGCGCTGGCTGCGCTGGGGATTGAGGCGAACACTTACCACATGAACGAGGGTCACTCGGCGTTCATGGCGCTGGAGCGCATTCGCCGCGTGATGGAGGAGAAGGGGGCGCCGTTTGCGGATGCGCGTGAACTGACAAGCGCGGGAAATGTCTTCACCACGCATACGCCGGTGCCCGCGGGCAACGACAGGTTCCCGCCGGACCTTTTCCTGAAGTACGTCTCGCATTACGCGGATGCGCTGGGTCTAAGCGAGAAGGAACTGCTGGCCCTGGGCCGGGAGAGGCCCGAGGACGACAATGAGCCGTTCTGCATGACCGTGCTGGCGCTGAAACTGGCCGCAAAGCGAAACGGCGTAAGCAAACTGCACGGCAGGGTATCTCGCCGGATGTGGCGCAGCGTGTGGCCGGACCTGCCGGAAGACGAGATACCGATAGACTCGATAACGAACGGGGTGCACTTCCGCTCGTGGATATCGAAGGACCTGGCGGACCTGTACGACCGCTACCTCGGGCCGAAATGGATGGAGGACCCGACGGACCGCTGGATATGGGATTCGGTGGAGAACATTCCGCGGGAGGAGTTGTGGCGCACGCACGAACGTCGGCGGGAGCGCCTGGTGGCCTTTGCCCGCGGGCGGCTGAAAGAGCAGGTGGTGCAGCGCGGGGGCTCCAGGGCGGAGATACGCGCGGCGGACGAGGCGCTGGACCCGGAGGCGCTCACCATAGGTTTCGCGCGGAGGTTCGCCACGTACAAGCGCGCGGATTTGATACTGCGCGATACCGAGCGTCTCGCGAAAATACTCTGCGACAGGGAGCGGCCGGTCCAGTTGATATTCGCGGGCAAGGCACACCCGCGGGACAACCACGGCAAGGAACTGCTGCGAAAGATAGTCCACCTTATCCGGGGCAAAGAGTTGCGAAAGCGGGTGGTGTTTCTGGAGGATTATGATGTGTCGGTGGCCCGCTACCTGGTACAGGGGGTTGACGTGTGGCTGAATACGCCGCGACGGCTGCTGGAGGCCAGCGGCACCAGCGGCATGAAGGCCAGCGCCAACGGCGCCATCAACGTGAGCATCCTGGACGGCTGGTGGTGGGAGGCCTACAGCCCGGAGGCCGGCTGGCGAGTCGGCAACGACGAGGATTACGACGACCGCGACTACCAGGACACAGTGGAGTCAAACGCCCTGTACGATATGCTGGAGCAGGAGATTGTGCCGATGTTCTACAAGCGCGACTCGAACGGCCTGCCGACCAAATGGATTTCACTGATGAAGTCGGCCACAAGGCTGCTGTGCCCGGCCTACAACACCAACCGCATGGTGCACGACTACACGGAGAAGTTCTATCTGCCGTGTTATTTCAACTGGAAGGACTTGGGCGAGGAAGAGATGGCCCGGGCGAAACTCCTTGCGCAGTGGAAGAAATTGTTGCGTAGCGCATGGCGCGAAGTTACAGTAAAAGATGTGACCGTCGAGAACGGCACGGAACTCCGCGTCGGCGGCCGGTTGGAGGTACTGGCCCGCGTGGCGCTGGGTTCCATTCCGCCGTCGGATGTGGCGGTGGAGGTGTATCACGGGCAATTGAACGCCCTCGGCGAGATAGTGGAAGGCAGACCCACACGCATGGAATGGCGCGAGCAGGATGGCGACGGCGGGCACGTGTTCCGCGGCTACGTGCCGTGCATCGCGAGCGGCAGGAACGGATTCGCCGTGCGCGTTGTGCCCACCCACCAGGACTTCGGCCGCTGCTATGAACCGGGCCTCATTGCTTGGAAGTGATTCTTGGTTATTGATAACTGAAAGGTGACT
>QNCA01000250.1 GCA_003644325.1 Planctomycetota bacterium | reverse complement strand
TTATAGGCATCCTAGTTAGTCAACGAATCGAACGGGATACACTCGAAGAAATCGCCCAATCGCTTGAGGCCAAGGCCACTCTTCTGAAAGAACCTGCGATTCGATACTTCAAACGGCCTCCTGTTACATCCTTCCAAAATCACATCCGCGCCCTGGGGAAGGCCGTCAATACCCGGCTGACCGTGATCAGGGCGGACGGAGTGGTCGTCGCCGATTCGGAAAGGGAGCCTGGCAGCATGGATAATCATGCGAACCGTCCCGAGATTCTTGCGGCGCGTTCGCACGGGATAGGAAGGGCGATCCGTTTCAGCAAGACATTGCAAGTGAAGATGATGTACGTGGCCCTGCCGCTTTGGAGCGAGGACGAACTCATTGGATATATCCGAACGGCTTACCCTCTCTCCACGATTGATAATCGCCTCAGACACATTCGTACCGCTATTGTGTTCGCAGCGGGTTTGTCCGCAACTGTTGCGTTGTTCATCGGATTCCTTCTTGCACGACACTTCATCACGCCCCTTACAGCCATGACTGCTGTGGCCGAATCGATGTCCTGCGGGGACTATGACCAGAGGTTGCCGACGTCGCGCAATGATGAAATTGGAAAGCTCGCAAAGGCCTTCAACAAAATGGCGGAGAGCTGTCGTGAGCATACGGAGACAATCAGAACGGACCGGAACAAGTTGGCGGTCATTTTGTCGGGAATGGCGGAAGGGGTTGTCGCCGTCAATGAGGACGAGCGCGTCGTGCATTTGAATGAGGCCGCTGAAAGACTACTGAGCGCTTCGCAAAAGGAGAGCCTGGGCAAGCCGGTATGGGAAATTACCCGTGTTCGGGAAGTCTCAGAAATACTCAGTGCGGCATTGCGTGACAAAACTGAAACACAAAGAAACCTGCAAGTCGTTACCCAAGAGAGAAAACGGTTCATTGAAATGCACGCTTCGCCACTATGCGATGGTCAAGGGAAACTTGTTGGAGCACTGGCCGTTCTGCGCGATGTGTCTGAACTGCATCGACTGGAGACGATCCGGAGCGAGTTCGTAGCCAACGCCTCTCATGAACTCAAGACGCCAATTACCGCGATTCGCGGCCTGGTCGAAACGCTGATTGACGATAAGGAGTTGCCCCCCGTCAAACGCGAACTTTTTCTCGGCAAGATCAAAAATCAATCCCTGCGCCTTTCCTCAATCGTTACCGATCTTCTGACTCTGTCCCGCCTGGAATCGGAAAGTGGCAAACTGGAAAGATGCCCCGTTGACCTTTGCGAGGTTATTCTTGCCACGGCCAAGACCTTTGTTGCAATAGGTGAAGAAAGGGGCATCGCGGTGGAGACGCAAGTGCCGGATATTTCGGCTGAGGTTTGGGGGGACGAGGAAGCGCTCTCTCAGGTCGTGAGCAACCTACTCGACAATGCCATCAAGTACACTCCACAAGGAGGACGGGTATGGGTCCGTCTTCATTTGCAGGGCGATGACGCCGTCATCGAGGTTCAAGACACCGGCATCGGGATCGAGCCCAAAGATAGGGAGCGGATATTCGAGCGGTTCTATCGCGTCGACAAGGCCCGCTCAAGGGAACTTGGCGGCACGGGCCTCGGCCTTTCCATTGTCAAGCACATCGTCATTGCGCACGGTGGCCGCGTGACTGTGGATAGTACCCCTGGAACGGGAAGCACATTCCGCGTATTCCTTTCGCTGGCTTCCGCCTCCATGTAGCCAACCACGCCGCAAAAATTCTCCAATAATTCATCCTGCCTTTATCACCGCTTTATAGCGAGTCCTTATACTTCCTCCTGTAAAGCAAGGTTGATGTTACCTGCGCGCCACAGAGGCCGCAACTTTGATAACAACCGGTAATATCTAGTGTTGCCTGCGCGCCACAGGGGCCGCAGGAGAAATAGGAGGGCAGATCATGAGGAGCACTGTTTTTGCGTTGTATCTAGGAATCATGCTTTTGACAAGAACGGCTGCTGGTGCGGATCAGCAAGGCGAAATCACGGAGCTCAAGAAGGTCGTGGAGAAACAGAACCAGCAGATTGAACGGATCATGGACCGAGTTGACTCGCTCGAAGCGGAACTCGCCAAAAAGGGAAAACATACCGAGGAGATAGCTGAGGCGAGACCGCCCAAAACCGCATCCTGGGTGGAGCGGATTAAATTGCATGGCGATCTTCGCTACCGCCACGAGCTTATCAAGGCTGAAGGGAACGATGATCGCAACCGCCACCGCATCAGAGCCAGGGTCGGCTTTGACGCCAACGTGACCGACACCGTTGACATCGGATTTCAGATTGCCACCGGTTCCGATGACCCAGTCTCGACCAACCAGACTCTCGACGGTGGATTCTCCAGCAAGGATGTTTGGATCGACCTCGCCTATTTTGACTGGCACCCGGAGAAGGTGTTCGATCTTCATGTGATCGGCGGAAAGATGAAGAACCCCTTTTATCGGCCCGGGAAAACCGAACTTATCTGGGATGGTGACCTGCGGCCAGAGGGCGTCGCGGCAAAGTACTCCAAAACGCTCGGCAACTGGGATCTCGTCACAAACCTTGGCGGTTTCTGGGCTGAGGAACGGAGCGCGGGCGCGGACATCGGACTTTTCGGTGCTCAGATTGGGGTGAAATACTCATTTCCATTGCTCGGTAACAAGGGGCATATCCTCATAGGCGGAAGTTACTACGACTACGGGAACACGAAGGGCAACTCGCCGCTTTACGATCCGGCCGATGCTTTCGGAAATTCCGTCGATGCGGGCGGCAATTACCGGTTCGATTACGATCTCGTGGAGTCGTTCGCCGAGCTCAGCTTCAAGGTTAACGACATCCCTGTCTCGCTCTTCGGCAACTATGTCATGAACACGGCGCCCGGGGCCAAAGAAGATCGTGGATGGCTGGCAGGATTGACCGTCGGCAAGTGCAAGGTCCCCCATTCGTGGGCGTTCCGATACAACTACCGGGATATCGAAGCGGATGCGGTCCTCGGTGTTTTTACCGATTCTGATTTCATAGGTGGCGGCACGGACGGCAGGGGACATGAGATCGGCTTCGACTATCAGATAGCCAAGCACTGTAAGGCAGGGATAAGCTATTTCTACAACAAGCGCGAGATCTCATCTGGCGAGAAAGGCTATCAGCGACTGCAGCTCGACCTCGTTTTCAAGTTTTAAGTAAAATTAACGGCGTTTTTATCTTCTCTTTACAAAGAGAATGTAAAAAACCTAATGTAAAAAACCTAACGAAGAAGGAGGAACTGAAGATGAAAAAGACGATGATTCCGGTGATTGGTGTTGCGGTTGTGGCAGTGGCGGTTCTTTTCCTTGCGACCAACCGGCAGGGAGGCAAGAAAGAGCAGGAGGGAGGACTCAGCGGCTCGGTCCACGTTGACGGGTCCAGTACGGTCTTTCCCATCACAGAGGCCGTGGCCGAGGAATTTCAGAAAATACATCCGGGGGTCCGGGTGACTGTAGGCATTTCGGGGACCGGCGGAGGCTTCAAAAAATTCTGCATCGGGGAGACAGACATCAATGACGCTTCACGGCCCATCAAGTCAAAGGAGCTTGCCAAGGCGGCAGAGAACGGGATTGAATTCATAGAGTTGCCGGTGGCTTTTGACGGAATCTCCGTGGTTGTCAACCCCAAGAATGACTTCGTGGCCTTCTTGACCATTGAGGAGCTTAGGAAAATCTGGCAGCCCGGAAGCACGGTGAAGAAATGGAGTGACGTCCGCCCCGGCTGGCCGAGTCGTCCTATTATCCTCTATGGGCCGGGAACGGACTCGGGCACATTCGATTACTTCACGAAGGTCGTCAACGGAAAAGAGCAGGCCTGCCGGCCCGATTTCACGGCAAGCGAAGACGATAACGTGTT
>QNCA01000249.1 GCA_003644325.1 Planctomycetota bacterium | reverse complement strand
TTCAACGAGGACGGACACCTGGACATTGCTTTCGCGGGCTGGATGTGGGACACCGGCACCCACGTCTTTGCCGGTGACAGCAAGGGAAACTGGAAGGAACTGAAAAATACGGGCCTGCCGGACGGCCTCAGGGCCAACAAAATCCTGGCCACGGACATAAACAACGACGGCCATGCCGACATCGTGATAACACTGGGCGGCAAGTGGTGGCTGGCCGGCCACAACTGCGACCCCGTGTGGATAGGCGACGGCAAGGGCCATTTCAGAAACGCCTCGATAGGCATCAATATAGTAAAAACCGGCGCGGTGTGGGGCGTCGCAGTGGGCGACGTAAACAAGGACGGCTATCCCGACCTCGCCTTTGCCGGCGGCCCCAACCTCTATTCCATGGATGTCCAGGTTTTTCTCGGCAATGCGCGCGGCGTCTGGAGGAGAACCGTGAAAGACGTCGGCGTCGGGTATTGCAAAGACATCGAGTTCGGTGATTTCGACGGCGACGGCAACCTGGACCTGGCATCGGCCAGAGGCGGCAAAATCCTCATCTTGAGGGGCGACGGCGAGGGCAACTTTAAGCGGCAGGAAATCATCGGGCCGGAGCCAGTGCCAAGCGCGGGACACGGAATAGCGGTCGCGGACATCGACGGCGACGGCATCAGCGACGTCCTCGCCGGTTTCGGCCATGAAGTGCAAGTGCCCATGTATGGGGCCAAACCTATACCCCCGGACGTAATCAACGGCGGCGGCTGGGTCAAGGTATATTGCCCCCGGCCCACCGACGTTCATCTGAAAAAACGCATGGACGGCCTGAAAAAACAGCTGGATGACCTGCTCGGCCCTGAACCACCGGAAAAACAGGAAACAGAGCCTGGCGCCGCCCCTGAAAAGAACGCCGCCCCTGAAAAGAACGTCACCCCTGAAAAGAACGTCACCCCTGAAAAGAACGTCACCCCTGAAAAGAACGCCGCCGCTCCCGAGTCAAAGCCGGCGCCCCGGGCCAGGCTGACCGATGAAGCAATAAGGGCGGCCGCAAAAAAGAATATCAACCTGTTAAGTTCGCGCTTTTACAATAATCGCAACGCGGGCATACGGGGCCTGATACTGCTTGGCTCGCGTGCCACTCCCTTTATTAAAGAAGCGCTGCTCACCATTGACGACGACCGCGCGCGCGGGATGCTTATCGAAGTCCTGATGATTATGGGAGACGAGTCAATCCTCGAAACCTTCATCGACATTGCGCTGGACCCGAAATCCCCGCCTTCCGTCGTGCGCGAGGCGCTGGCCGGCATTGATTTGTGCGACCCGTGGGGAGAAAAACGGGCGCTGTTGGCCGAGAAGGGAGCAGCGGAGAAAATAGAGAAGACAGCCGCCCTGATAAAAGCCCAGGAAAACCTGCGGGAGGCGCAATTCAAACTCGGGGATTACCTAAACCCGTCTCTCGATTTTCACAACAACGCGCAAGTCATGTTGATTAAGGACAATACAGAAGTCACGCAACTCCTGGAAAGACTGGAAGAGCTGAAAAACGCCGGGAAAACAAAGGAGGCGCTTTTAATATGCCGGCAGATATTCGAAACGTATATGGCCGTGGGACAAACCGCGACCGACGACAGGAACGTCTTTACATCCGCCAGGGCCTCGGGCATTCCGGAGATATCAAATCTTGTCCTCAACAACATTGAAAAATACCGTGAAATGTTCGACGGTGAGGCCGAGAAAGATCTGAACATAGCGCTGGAAAGCATGGACGGCACGTTGTTGAACAGGTTCATGAAGATACATGGATTCAGTTCATACGCGGGCCGGGCGCTGGAAGCGCTCATTGAAATTCCTTTCGAGGCCGGAGAGTGGCGCCAGGTCCTGTGGCTCTGGGAACAACACCGGCACACTGTTTCCAAACCCTCCGTAGCGACGCTTTGCCGTGTGGCGGAGTCCTATGCCATGCGCGCCCAGCTCGGCGATGCGGTCAAAATTCTCATGACCATAAGGTATAATTACCCGGATGCCGCCATCATGGTTGACGGAAAAAAGGTCGGCGCCGTCGAGTACCTGGGCCGGGTCATACGAAACGCGCCGCGCGACCTGGGAGGATCCGTGCAGCCCAGGGAATACCTCGGCTACGGCAGACCCTATGCTACAAAGGGCATGGCGTCCGATATCAATTTGAAAGAAGCGAAGTGGGCCGACAGCGTGAGTTATCCCCGTGGACACATCCGCTGCCAGGTTTTCACGGACAAACAGGGCAACAGGCACCGCATGTTCCCCTGGGAAATCCCCGGCGGAGACGTGTACGCCTTCGCAGAAAAAAGGGGCTGGAAAGTCGGCTTCGGGCTCGGCTTCGTCGCAAATGACCCGCCGCCCTACTTCACGTGCCCGTTCTATCCGGCAACCCACGGCGACAAAATGGTCATCGGCAACGGGTTGAAGGTCTTCTGCTATTCCGTCTCAACCGGAAAGTTGCTCTGGGTGTACGACAATTACACGGATGACTTTGAGGCATACAAGAAAGGCCTGGAAATAAAGCGCCCGGAGAAGTTTCCGTTCGTAATGATCATGCCGGAGACCAACAGCGTAATCGCCCTTATAGAGAACGGCGACATCATCCGCAAGGCCGCGCAAGGCGACGGCGAGGCGCTGAAGGTCGTAAAGGCCACGAAGGCGAACCGCGGCAAGCCGGGCGTACATCACGGGATAGTGTGCCTGGACCTGACGACCGGCGCGCGCAAATGGAGCACCGAACACGGCGGAGATTTCCTCTCCGCGATCGACTTTCAAAGCCTGCCGGTTTACGACGGCACGACGCTGTACTGCGCCGTGGGGCTCCCGCCCGGTTCGGCATCCAAGACATTAAGGATAAGCCTGCTCCGCAAATTCCAGCTTATCGCACTGGATGCAAAAACCGGAAGCGTCAAATGGTCAACATTCATCAGCGGCTGGGGAGACTCATCGTCTATCCTCCACCTCCAAGAACGTGACAGGCCGAGAACGGCCATCGTGCCCTCCCCCCCGACAGTGCTTGGGAATACCGTCTTCGTCCAGACCAATGCGGGACTTCTGGCCGCAATCAACAAAGACGACGGCATAATAAAATGGCTTGCGACGTACGACCAGACCTACATGCTGCAACCGCCCATCGGCAAGTACCCGGTCGGAATGACCGGCGTTCACGGACGTCTCTCGACACGGATGGGCAACGCGCCCGCGATATGGGGCGAAAACATTTATATCCTCCCCGACGACTCGGACTGCATATACGCCTTCGACGCCGGCTGCGGGCGGCTGCTGTGGAAGGCAACCACGGCATTCAGAAAGAACGGCGTGAAGTCCAGCGATGGCGCTGAGGAAAAGCGGATGCGGCAAATCATCGTCCGAAAGGACGGTACCATCTTCCTGACGGGCGACGGCGCAATGTCGCTTTCGCCGAGCGGCGGCACGAACTGGGTTTACCTGAACGACGGCGACCTTGCCGCGGAAGGACGAGCAGTGCTGTTTGAGGACAACCTTGTAATACCGGTCGCCGAAGGCCTGGCCCTGGTGGATGCAAAAACCGGCAAGCACATCGAAACCATTAAGATAGACCTTGACGAGGCGCTGCGAAAAAGGGCGGCGGAACTGATACCGCTGATTCTCGGCGCGGACGAGAAAACGGGCGCCGCGGCAATGGAAGCAATCGTGAGGTGCGGCGAACCCGCGGCGGAGGTCCTGACGGAACAGGCGAAAGAATTGAAAGGAGACAAGAAGGCAGTGTTGTTGATGCTGGCGAAGCAGATAACGATTCAGGAGGGGGACGCCGCGTTCGCGAGAGAAGAATGGCGGCCGCATCGAATGAAGACCCTGGCCGCCGCGAACGGCAGGCTGATACTGGTTACCGC
>QNCA01000248.1 GCA_003644325.1 Planctomycetota bacterium | reverse complement strand
TATCAGCGAGGAATAGATAACAACTGGTACGGTTCCACCGCAGTACAAATGGAGGGATATTCGGGGGTGGGGGCACAGGTGCATACATGGTCGGCGCCATCTCAACCACCTTATGACTTAGCCAACGCGCAGGTAGCCTACGGGTGGACGGCAGCGGACAATATACGCCCGTGGGCGCACGACGACTCCGTATTTGCTATGGGTCATTTCTTGCAGATCCCGACCGCATACATGACATCAGGAGCCTGCGGATATGTCTATGACAGCCTTCTTCTATATGATACCGTATCCCAGACCAATTTCTGGTTACAGGTGTGTCACTTCGACACCCGCGGCACCCCCGACGACGAGTACACCGCATGGGATGAAGGAACAAATTCAGCCTTCTTCACCTCTTACTTCGGCAGCGACACCCAATATGTGACGAAGTCACCCTATTCGTATTCGTCAACCGGTACAACCTGGTCCGACTGGCACTTCTACCGGTTCCATGTCAGCCACAGTCAGATCTCACAAATAGCGGCAAAAATAAATAGCGAACAAGGAACGTCGCTCTCCACGAATCCGTCGAATTATCGCCTGGACCTTCTCACCGTACAGAACGAGATATATTGCCCTGTAGGCACCAACGGCCATCTGGGCATGTCCGCATATGACATCTATCTCTACGAGGAATACGGGGTGGGCAGCGGACCGGTGGTGCCGGAGCCGGCGACCATCGCCATGTCCGCCTTTGCGCTTATGGGGCTGGCGGGCATCGCGAAGAAGAAGATAAATTCAAGGCGAAGTTAATTCGTATTATTCGGGTTTAGATTCTCAGGCAGGCTTGTCCACAAGGCAGGCCTGCCTGCAGCTTTTGGTGGGTTGGTTGCGTCGAAGAAACCCGCCACAATCGCGATTTTGTAAATCCTGTTCAGGCGGATTTCGCATTGAACAAGGAAAGACAGGTGGAAATAATTCCTGATTTTATTCCTTTTCCCTGACGGTAAACTTGGTTATCTTCACATGAACCGGTGAGGTGGAAGCGGGCACATTAACAACCGCGAACGTTTCGATTTCATCGAGCGGTATTATCATTCTGTACGTTTTCCCTTTCCTTGAAAGGCCGCGACCCTCCAGAGGCACGCTGCTTTCCAGGATGATACCCGCTTCGACGGCGCTCTCCGCGCCGGGCCACAGGAGGATGTCGATGACTATCTGACCGGCGGCCTGCCTGATTTCATTTCCGCTTATTATCAATGTGCGTCCGTCCGGCGCGGCGATGAGGATTTTCATCGGCGGGGCGATGACTTCGTAAACAACGGCATCTTCAAATCGCCGTACTTCCTTCAACAGGCCCGGCGACCAGTCATCAATTTGCTTCGGCGTCCACAAAAAAGTCAAGTCCGATCCCTTGCTCACGAAAGATTGTAAAACAGGATTTCGCGGGAAGGGGTCTCGCGTATGAACGACGACATACTTCACGCCGTAGCCGGCCAGCCGCCTGACGTAACGCTTGAACAACGCCCGTTCTTTCAACTCCGAGCGGCCGAATGCGGCATTCCGTATTTCATAAATCGCTTTCAAATCGGCCGCCTGGTCCAGCCGGTCGTTGCTCAACAGGCGCTTGCCGTGAATCCTCTGGAAAAAGCGGTCGTAATTCGTGAAACGCGATGTCGGAATCTCGGTGATGATGAAGTCGCCGTCCTGTCCGGCAAGCCATGTATAGACTTCCGGAACGCTGCTTACGTCCGTCACGTGCCCCGGCGGAAAATACGCAAAGTCGAGCAGGACAAGCGCGAGCACGGGCAGGAGCACGACGCCGCCTATTGTCCTGCGCGTTATTGCGTCGCAACCGAACCCCGCAAGCACGCAGAGCGACATCGCCACAAGCACCCCCAGTCTTGCATAGCCGCGAAACATCGGCGCAATCACATGCTCCAGCCGCGCAAACGGGGCGAGCGAAAGCATAAAGGCCGTAATACATGACACGGCAAGCAGAACCACCGCAAAGGTCTTTCGTGAATTTCCCCGCCATCCTATTATCAATCCGGCCAATGCGAGAACAAAGATTGCGCAACCCGCATAAACCGTCTTTTCGTGCACAAAGCGAGGCGTCGGCATTGCCTCTCCCCACAGGAGATGATTCGACGCGGGCCGGACATAGTCCAGCGGCGACGCGGCCAGCGCCTCCGCGTCCTCCACGCTGCGGCTGTAAACACGCATCGCCGGCCAGAGCGGTTCTTTTCCCTCGATGCTCCGCCGTGCAATCGGTAAAACCCACGGCAGGATGATTCCAATGCCGACAATCAGGGCGGCAAGACCGCAGAGGACTTCACGCGCGGTGAAGCGCTCCCCTTCCTTCCATTTCCACACAAGGGAAATCACCAGAAAAAGCAGCGTCACCAGAACCATGAAGCCGCCGTACCAAAAGTTCTCCAGCATGACCAGCGCGAAGGCTGAGCCGCAGGCGACCCCCCGCAACGGCGTCGGCCGTTCGCGCAGCCGGAAGAGCGTCAGCAGAAACAGCGGCATCCACTGTATCGCCGCCAGTGTAAGATGCTGGCATGAATGCCAGACGTGATACGGGCACAGCATGAACGCAGCGCCCGCGATAAAGGCCGCCATGCGCCCTGTGCCGAAGTGGCGCACAAGGAAGTACATCGCTGCGCCGCTGAGAAAGAAGGATGCGAGGGTGAGAAAGTTGAATGCGAAAATTTCGCCGCCGACCTTCGTCAACGCCAGGCCGGTCCAACGCCACGTGGGCTGCACGGCGAGTTGCGAAAAGTCCTTTCCCACGGGCGCGTCGATTAGCGGGCACCCCCGCCAGTCAAGACCGTTGGCCGACGAATAGCCGTACCACCAGTTCATCCAGATGTGGTCGAACGTGTCGCCGGGATAACCGAAGACGGCGTCGCTCATTTCCGCCGTCACCGGCCACGTGGCGGCGACCGTCAGCAACAGAAAGCCGAGAAGAACCAGTATGTCAATCCGGCGCAGCCGCCTATTTGTCCTATCTGAAATCATTACGCGACATGAACTCCTTGAGCAGTGTCCGCTGATCCCGGCCGGCCGAGATATCCCGCGCCTCGCGCGCCAGACCGGCGCGCAGCCCGTCATCCGTGAGAAGGACTATTATTTCATCCGCCAGTTTCCTGAAGTCGCCGGCGGGCACCCTTACCATTCCTGCGTCGTATATCTCGTCATACGCATCGAGATCGTACGCGACGACCGGCAGGCCGCAGGCCATGCCTTCGAGTATCGCCAGCGCGAAACTTTCCTCGTATGACGGATGGACCATAATCCGCGCCGCCTTGAGCATGGCATACTTTTCCGACCCCTTCTTGGGGCCTTGAAAGGAGACGTTTTTCTCGATGTAAAGACTTTTCGCCAGGGACCTCACGGCTTCGACATACCTTGTTTCGCCATGACCGACCAGCAGCAGTTTCGCGGCGGCGATCTTCTCGACAACGAGAGACCATGCGCGAAGCAGGTCTTCAATACCTTTGCGCGGGTGGATTGCGCCGAGGTATATCGCATCGCACTTTTGCTTGCCCGGCACGGCCCAGACCGCCTTCTCAACATCCATTCCCAAGGGGAAGACAAGCACCCGGGCATGTTCTTCGAACGAATTCCGCACCTTCCCGGCGTCCGCCTCGTTCAGGACGAAAACGGCATCAGCCGTGGAGTTCATCAGCGTCATCGCCAGGCGCTGCCCCAGAAACGTAAGCGTCCTGCGCAGCGCGGCACGTGGCGAGCGGATGAAGTCGCGGGGCCGGGGCATCTTTACAAGCAGGTACAGCCCGGCATACCAGCGCGCGTCGGGATATTTCCTTTTCAGCCTGTATGCCGGCAGCACATCATAGATGAAGTCCGAGGCCGAGTAAACCGCCGCAGGC
>QNCA01000247.1 GCA_003644325.1 Planctomycetota bacterium | reverse complement strand
CAATTTGGATCCTGGTGAGGACCCGGGCGCCCCGAAAGCGGGCTCCACTCGTCCCTCCCCATCGAAAAAACGCCCACAGCGCAAATGCCTCATTTACACATATATCTTGACATTATCGAAAATCCGTGGCTTCTTTCATGATTCCGAATTCAAGCCAGAAGTCAAAAGTCAGAAGGCGGGCCTTGCCCGCTTTTTCCCCTTTCCATTCCTGTTCCTGTTTCTATCCGCGCATTCTGTGCCATATAAAACACTCTCTGCGTCTCCACGTCTCTGCAGCCATGTTGGATGGCGGATATCGGACTTGATGTTGGATTCAGTCCCCCTCGCCGAAGGTCGGGCCCGGCGGGTGCGGGTAAATCTCAGGTTCCGGGTCGGCGGTCTTTAAGGCCGCAGCATTTCTTGTATTTCTTGCCGCTGCCGCAGGGGCAAGGGTCGTTGGGCTTTATCTTGCACTTCCGCCTGATGGGAATGATGTTGTCGGGCTTTCCTTTCTCGTCGATTCCTTCATGAAACATCCCCATCAGCGGGTCCGGCTTCATCGTTTCGTCCAGATACTCGTCGTCCTCCGCTTCGCCGTATATCGTCTCGTCCCAGGCTTCTCTTATGAACCGCCACTCGTCGAGGATTTGCTTGAACTCTTTCAGTTTCTTCCTCGGCTCGCCCATGAGGCGGCCTATAAGGCCTATGAGGTCTTTGGGCGGGGTGATGGGCTCTTTCTTTTCCCTGCCTTTTTCTCTTCGTTTCCGGCCTTTCGATTGCTTGTCCAGCGCCTCCTTCAGGTCGGGCGGCAGCAGGGGGATTGCACCGCCGCTCTCGGCGGCGATCTTGAGCATGACGACGAATGAAGCATACATGACCTGGAAACGATCCTCGACGGAGACATCCTTGCGGTTTCTGACCAGGCGCATCACCTCGTGCAGGTGCTCGGCGGCCTTCTCCGGCTCGTCGTCGTCTTCGTAGATGCCGCCCAGATGCATGTGGGAAAAGAAGTCGGACGGGTCGAGTTCCAGCGCGCGCTGATAGGCATCTTTCGCAGGCCCCGGCTTGCCGGCGTTGGTGTACAGTTCCCCCAGTTTCAGCCAGCAGAGGGCGTAATCGGGTTTTTCTTCGATAAGGGCCTTGAGGTGTTTCTCGGCTTGGGCGGCGCACTGCATCCTCACCCCGTCGGGGGTGACGTAGGCCTCCGGCAGTATCGGAATGGGTGGCGGGCCGCCGGCGCACTCTATCGCCAGCGACAACGTGATTGTCTTGTATGCCTGTTGCGTCAGGCGCCAGGGTCCCCGCGAACCGCAGAACTTGCACCGAAAGAGCCCGGAAAAGTAAACGCTGCTCTCGAGCGACTTGCACATCCTTTCGAAATCTGCGGATGCTTCCCGCACGACGGCCTCAATATATTCGGGATCCACTGAAATATCGAGCACATCATATATGCCCTCGCGTCCGCAAGCAATGCACTCCAGCGCCAGGCGGTAATCGCTTTCCGCCGCCATCCTTTGCATATCTGCTAGGGCTTTCTCCATATCGAACTTTTCAAGGTTGTCCATAAACTCCTCCATGTTATTCCAACGCTTCAGTACATCGTTGCGTCCTTACGCTTTTTCACCCGCCCCACCGGACTCGCCGAGAAACCCGATGAACAGGGCTTGACCCGATACTGTCCGGCACGGGGTTTGAGGGCGGAAACGCTAACAGCCGACGATATCAGCCATTAGCGCGGAGGCGACTTTCCGCCTCACGACGCTTTCCCAAAAGGAACGACGCTGACCTGGATATTCATCGTTTGCTCACAAGGCGGGCAACAATGATATAGTACACGACCACGCCGTATTCCGCAAGCAAGTTGGGGAGCATGCAAGAACCCCGGGCGCTGCCGGCACGGTGACAGTCACCGGTGCGGCCTTTCCAAGATTCTTACATGCTCCCGGCAAGTTGGGCGCCGGACGGTATTGGGTCTGACCTTATCCGTTCCGGTGTTGGGGAAGGTCGATGAGAGCAAGTGTCGCGCCGGGCAACTTTGTGCGGCGTATCGCGGCGCCGATGCTCGTGATGATGATTTCGGCGGTCGCGGAAATGATTCCGCGGAAGAGATGACCGCCCACCGCCTTGAAGTCATCCGCCGGTCTTTGCTCGTCACGCCCGGCGAGCGCCACGTGCGCATGGACGAAGGGTTTGCCTTCCAGCACGGTCACGTTGCCGGCGAGGTTGACTATCTCGAACTCGCCCCGGAAGTCCCGCCTGACATATTCCTCCTTCTCCAGGCTGTAGTAGCCCAGCGTCGCCTCCTTCACGGCCCCGATTCCGTGGAGGACCGCGCCGGTAACGGCCTGCTCCGCGCAAAAGGCATTGAGCGCGGGCACGATGTCTTCCCCCTGCTCCAGCCTGACAACGAATGTGTTGTCGAACCTTGTGAATTTCATCGCGCTACCTCCTTCCTAAAGCGCTCGAGTTGACCGTGTTTTGCCCTCCCATCGGTGAGGGTCACCCGTGCCGGCGGGAAAGGAAACGGCCCGGGCGAGGCTTCCGGCCCGGGCCGTGGTGCGCATGTCAAACGGATGTCATCCGTCGGCTACTGACTTTCCGCCAGTTCGCGGATTTTGCGAATCATGACTACTTCGTCTTTCTCCAGATTCCCGACCATGTTCCCGATTCGTTCAACGGTGTTCGGTTTGGAATAGACGAAGTGGAAGAGTTTTGTGGCGGTCCGCCCATCGTGTTCGAAGGGCGTCAGTTTCCAGTAGCCGGAGTTGAGGTTGAGTTTGGACTGGATTTTCTCCCACCTGATTTCGAACGCATCGGGATCTTCCACGTATCGTACCGTTCCCCTGAGTTTAATGAACCCGTGGCGTCCGCGCGTCTCCACGACAACGGAGTTGCCGTTTCGCTCGATTATCTTGTACTTTGTTGCACTGGGTATCAGGTTGGGGTAATTTTCGTAATCGATTAGAACAGCCCAGACTTTTTTGGGGGGCGCGTCAATTAGTGTGCGCCACTCGGTGCGGTGTGAACCGAGTTTTGACTTGACCTCCTTGGTTTCATAGTAGACCTGGATGTCCAGGCCGGTAGATGAAATCTCCGGAGCGAGATTTTGCGGCTGCGCCGGGATGTTGGCGCGGCACGCAGGAAACGCTATTAGCAGCACGAATAGCATGAGGTAGCGAAGTTTCGCCATTTCCCATCCCTCAAAAGAGGAAATCGGTTTGCCCCCGTTTCGCAGTCAGGGGCGCGTCAGCACTGTACAGCCTACCCTTCAATCAGCCTCCAGACTTACTTCTCATCTTCGCTAACGCGCGAACCATGCTCCCCCTTTATCGCCCGCTGTTTGTATGCGGGCGGGAGCACAAAACTGATTTTCACCTTTTGACGACCATCTGTTTATTAACTGTTCACGCGAATCGAGCGGGAATTCTAGTAGGTCAAATGCCCCGATTCAACTCCCGCGGCGGAATATTTGAGGTCTCTAATGTTCCGGTATTCCGGCATTTCCATATCCCCACACATCTCTATATATCGTCCCTTTGTTAAATTATCTTTAATGTCTTGCGAATTTTGGGTGCATTTCCAAAAAGTGAAAATTTCCGGAGTCGGCCCCGCTTCGCCCATACGGTCCGGTACCCGGCGGGGTTCTGTACTTTTGTCCTGCGTGCCTTTGAGGTTTACTCCGAGAATACGAACAGCGAAAGTACAAGAGCAGCCGAAGGCTGCCGGAATCACGCCTGGAACAAAGGATATGCAAGCGACGGTGACTGTCACCTCGCGTCTGTTTTGCGGTGACAGTCGCTAATCTACGAATCTCGTTCGCGCTGCTCTCGCGATTCCGTAATTAGTGACAGTCACCGCAAGTTAGCGCCGCGTTTCGCGCCGGGAAATGCTCGTCAGGCTT
>QNCA01000246.1 GCA_003644325.1 Planctomycetota bacterium | reverse complement strand
GCTTGATTATAATCTGCCGTTTCACGACACCTTACGGTGACAGTCACCAATCTGCGATCCGTTCCGACAAGGGCGGAACGGCTCCGTAATTGGTGACAGCCACCGAGGTTAACAAAAAGTCAGCCAACTTGAGTACTTTACTGCTTGTTGCCGCTTTTACCTGTGACCTTTCACCTTTCACCTGTTTGTCTTGTCATTCCGCCCCGTAGATGCTCATCTCCTTCGGGTACTCTATGTAGTATTTATACGTTATCTCGTTTTTGCGCTTCGGGTCGGGCGGCAGTTGCGCCCGCCACTCCAGGATGCCTTTTTTCTTGTTCTGGCCGGCCTTCGGTTCCTCGGTGATTGTCGGGAAGTTCGACTCGACCAGTTTCACGACGATGTCCTTGTGCGTCGAGACCGGAATCTGGTCAAATACTCTCACCACGACTTCGCTCGATTTGAAGTTTTGCAGCGTAATTTTATATTCGTAGGTGATGCGGTGTTTTTTGCCGCCCCAGCCCTTGTCTTCCTCGTACTTGCTCACGCGCTCGCGCTTCACGAGGATGTTGCTGTCCGTGCCGAAGTTGACCTTGAACTTCTGCGTCGGCGCGACGTGGCTTATGTTGGTGGTGCCGACGTAGTCCGTGCCCAGGAATATGCTCATCCGTCCCGGCAGCAGGGTGTAGGGAGTGTTGTTCGTTATCTCCGCCTGCAGGTAAACCTTCTTCCGGTGGCGCGGAATTGTGATGAAGGTGTTTTTCGGCTTGAGCGTCCTGAGGGCGATGATGGTGCGGTGCGGCTCCGGCCCGCTGATTATCGTCTCCCTGCGCGGCACGGCAAACGTCACCGCGACCCCGCCGCGCTCCAGCACCCGCGCCTGGATTGCCTTGTATTCTTCGACTCGCGGCTCTTCGCCGCCGGCTTCGTCGAACTCGATCCCGTAGCGAAAGCCTCTTTGAGCCTGGGAGGGCGCGCCTTTAAACATCTGCTTGCCCTGTTTCTTCCCTTCCTCACTATACTTTAATACGGGCCGCCTGAGGCCGACGTTCCACACGCGCAGCGTCGGCGGGATGACGGCGATGTCCGGCTCGGCCGTGGAGAGCATCAACTGCACGTCCTTCCAGTCCTCGCCGGTCTGCTGGTTTACCACGCAGAAGTAGGAGAGTTCCGCGGTTTCTTCGGACGCGGATGCGCGCAGGTCATACTCCGCGTGCCACGACGCGCCCTGCACCACGTACTCCAGCGCTATCTCCTCGTCGGTCTTCTCCGTCACCACGACCGTCACGATGGCCTTGATGTTCTCGACGCTCATCTTGCTGCGCAAATCGTTTATCTTGCGCTGAATCAGGTTGATTTCCCTTTGCACGTCTTGAATCTTCCGATTGAGTTCGCGGCGTCCCTTCGCGGCGGCCTTGTACTCCTTGTCCAGGAAGCCCATCACCTCGACCAGGTTGCCGACGTCCAGTTTGCCTTCCATCTGCGCGCTGGACTTCTCGCCCGTGCGCATCCTTATCGAATCGAGGAGGCTTTCTTTCTTGGCGAGCGTCTTCAGGTCGTCGTTGTGCTCGGCCATCTCCGTCCGCTTTTTCTCGAGTTGTTTTTCAAGTTTCGCGATTTGCGGGTCCGCCGGTTTGAGGATGTGTTCGCGTTTTACCTTCATGTTGACCACGCGGACTTTGCCGGTGCCGCGCGCGCGCACGGAGTTCCAATCCATGTTGCGCGGCAACTTTTCAAAGATGAGGTCGTAAGCGCCCCGCTCCAGGCTTACCTTTGCCCGGCGCGTGACCGCCGCCCGGTCCATGTAGACCGTTACCGACTTGATGGTTGATTCGACGGCCTTTTCTTTCTTTTCCAGTTTTTCCGGGATTGGTATTTCGACCGATTCGCCGTTCGTCGCAAAGGCCGCGCCGTTGACCGCCGCTTCGGGCGGGATGGAGGGCCCTTCATCGCGGGCCTTCTCCGGCGCTGCTTCCGGCGGACGATAGACGGCGCCGTTTTCCCCGCGTGGCGGCTCCGGTTCGGCCTGCACCGAGGCCTTGCACGCCGTCACCGCGACGAGCACGAAAACGCAGATTACAATTGTCATCCTTTTCATAACAGTCTCCTTAAAAAGAGTTGAAAAGGTTCAAAGGTTCAAGGCGTTTCTGCTCACATCTTACATCTGGAATCCGGCATTTTATCCCGCATCCCTCATCCCGGCAGCCTTCTTCGCGGCGCGGACGGTGTTTCGCAGGAGCATCGCCACGGTCATCGGTCCCACGCCCCCGGGTACGGGTGTTATGTAGCCGGCTACCTTGCTGACCTCGTCGAAGGCGACGTCGCCGACGGTCTTCATCTTTTTTTTGCCCTTTTCGTTCAGTGTTGGTTGGCCGTTCTCGTCCAGCACGGGCACGCGGTTGATGCCGACGTCGATTACGACCGCGCCGGGCTTGACCATGTCCGCCGTCACGAAGCCCGGCCGCCCCACGGCCGAGACAAGTATGTCGGCGTTGCGCGCGTGGGCCTTCAGGTCCGCCGTGCCGGTGTGGCATATCACCGGCGTGACCGAGTCCATGAGGAGCAGCAGGTAGAGCGGCCGTCCGACGATCTTGCTGCGGCCCAGGATGGTGGCTTCCAACCCGCGCAGGGGCATTTTCAGGGACTTTATCAGGGAGTACGCCGCCATCGCCGTGCACGGCGCAAAGTTCGGCTCGCCGTAAACCAGGCGGCCCATGTTTGCCGCGGTCATCCCCTCGACGTCCTTGTCCGGGGCGATGGATGTGTGCACCTTCATGTGGTTCATGCCTTCGGGCAGAGGCATCTGGACCATGATTCCGTGCACGCTCTTGTCGTCGTTCAACTGTCGGATGCGCTCCAGCAGTTGCCTTTCCGGAGCGTCTGCGGGGAGTCCTTCGCGCGTGAACTTGATGCCTATCTCTTCGCACCGTTTCTGCTGGCTGCTGATGTAGGCGCTCGATGCGGCGTCCTCTCCGACCTGTACGGCCAGGAGGTGCGGCTGTTTGCCCCTTGCGCTCAGGTCGGCGACTTCATCGGCGAGTTCGTCGAGGATTTTCCGGGCGATTGCCTTGCCGTCGATTATCTTTGCGGTCACGAAGTTTTCCCCCTTTCATCCCGAGGCGGCGGCCCCTGTGCCGGAAATGTGAAAAAGAAGAAGCGCAAATTCCCCCTTACATAAGGATACGGTCTATCCAAGCCATCTCCCTTCGAGGCGGGTGAAGCAGGGTCGTCTGTTGGAGATGCGAGAGGGCATTGTAGCAACGTGGCGCTACACGCGCAATGGGAAATCACGCAGAGGCCCATGAGCGGGCGGGGTGATGCAGGTTTTGCTTCGGCATCGGGGCCGCGATGTGTTAGAATTCCGCTTATGCGGAGGATACGATGAGATTGCTGCGCGGAAATACCGCGATAACCACACTTGTCCTGGCGGCCGTGCTGGGCGGAGGGATGGCGTTGCGCCTGTACGGCCTGGGGGAGAGGGGGTTCTGGCTGGACGAGACCTACAGCGAGGTCCGCACGCGCTCCACCCTGGGCGAGACCGTCGGGGAAGCGCTCGCGTACGAGGGTTCGCCGCCGCTGTACCTGGCGGTTCTATGGGGCTGGCGGCGGGTCGTCGGCACGGGGGAGTGGCAGTTCAGGCTGCTTAGCGCGGTCTTGGACGGCCTGACCGTCCTGGCGGTATTTGCCCTGGCCAGGCAGGCGCTTGGCGGGAAGGTCTCCCTACTGGTAAGCGGCATGTACGCATGTTCCTCTTTTGCCGTCTTTTACGCGCAGGAGGCCAGGCAGTACGCGCTGTTCGCACTTCTGGCTGCTTTGTCGTCATATTTCTTTTACAGGATTGCAGTCAGCGAAAAGGGGACTTGTTTCTATCATTATATATTCTATGTACTTGCGACTGCCGG